>NZ_DAOLKE010000008.1:0-29421 GCF_035331805.1 Plasticicumulans sp.
AGGCCCAGTGGCTGCGCGACCGGCACCGGTGGGGCATCGAGCAGCCACTGGGCCTGGCGCGCCTCGGCGGCGGGCAGGGCGTCGATCAGCGCATGCTGGGGGCCGATCAGGATGTCGGCCTGCGGCAGCTGCGGGCTGACCGGATCGTGCAGCCTGAGTTCGGGCGGCGGCGCGGCAGCGGCATCGAGGCGCCCGAAGTGCCGGCGCAGCGAGGCGGCGCACAGCTCGGGCAGCGCGCCATCGCGCAGCGCGACCATCAGCCGCGCCGGGGTATCGGCGATGCGGTGCTCGCGCCGCCACAGCCAGTTCAGGATGGCGGTCTCGACCGCTGGCATGCCGGCGGTTTCCGGCAGTGAGGCGTTCAGCGGGTCCGGCGGCAGATGGCCAGCGCCGGCGGCTGGCAGGGACGGTTGATCCATGAATGAACTCCGGGCGCCTTCCTGCGACCGGGTGGGCGGTACGTCCGGGATTGGCGTCGGGTGGCGGCGATGCCCGCCTTTCCTGGCATGACTCGCGCGCACATGTATCCGGGGGGCCGGCCGGTGATGATGCGCAGGGCCGTCCCGGGCTTGCAGTCTCGTCCGCGGACTGATCAGACCCGGACCTTAGCCAGCGCGGGGGCCGTTGCGGCAGGGAGCAAGACCGGAACCTGCCTGCGAATATTCGGATTCGTCCGGTGGTCGGACCACCGCCGGGATTCAATCCCCGAGTTCGCGCAGCAGGCGCTGGGATTCGGCGAGCAGCGCCCGGCGGCGCAGCAGCAGCGTCAGCCGGCCGCCGCCGGCCTGCGCCCATAGCCAGGCGGCCCGGATGCCGGCGAGCAGCAGCGCGCGGATGCGCGCGGCGTTGTCGCGCCGGGACAGGTGCATCTGCTCGCCGTTGACCATGATCCGCGGCGTCAGCGTTGAGATCGTGTCGGCGTACAGCTCGCCCAAGGCGGCGACGATGTTCTCGTGCGTGACCGGAAAATGATCGAGGCGACGGGCGGTGTCGCGGATGCCCTGGCGCAGGCGCTCGGTCATCGCCGGGCTGGCGCGCAGCTTGCGCTCCAGCACGAGCAGATTGACGGTGTAACGGGCGATTTCCATCTCGCGCGGCGTGCGCAGCTCCGAAGCCAGCAGCCGCAGGCCGCGGCGCAGGCCGGGCAGGCCGCCGTAGACCTCGGCGATGCCGGGCGAGTCGATCGCGAAGATGCTGCGCAGGCAGGCTTCGCTGTCGGCGGCATCGGCCTGGCCGGCGTAGGCGACATCGCGCACCAGCGCGGCCGCCTGGAAGATGGCGGCAAGGGCGATGGTGCGTTCGCGGTCGGTCTTGTTCATGGGCGGCAGGCGGCAGCTACGGGATCCGGTACGGCGGGTGCCGAACGGCAAGCCGGAAAGCATAACAGCGTGAACCGCTGCCCGTTCAGTAGCCGCGCCACGGTTCGGGCTCGGCCGGCCCGCCGCCTTCGCCGGGCGCGAGCAGCCCGAGCAGCGCGCGCGCGGCGTTCGACGGGGTATGGCCGGCGTGCGCGACGAGGCCGAGCGCGCGGGTCGGTGCGATGCCTTCGAGTTCGAGCACGGCAAGCTGCGCATCGAGCATCGTGCGCGGCAGCAGCGACCAGCCGAGTCCGATCGACACCATCATCTTGATGGTTTCGAGGAAGTTCGTCGTAAACGCCACGCGCAACCGGATGCCGAGCGGTTCGAAGCAGCGCTCGATCAGCTCGCGCGTGAAGGTGCCGTGCTCGGGCAGGATCGCCGCGTGCTCGACCAGCCGGAACGGCGACACGCGCTTGAGGCGGGCGAGCGGATGGCCGGGGTGCGCCACCAGCACCAGCCGGTCGGTCCAGATCGTCTGCAGCGCCAGCGGGGCTTCGGCGGCCAGCGGCAGCGTGACGATCGCCAGCTCCACATCACCGCCGGCGACCGCCAGGCAGGCGGCTTCGGAGGCCATGAAGCGCAGGTCGAGCTGCACCTGCGGATAGCTCGCCGTGTAGGCGCGCAGCACCGGCGGCAGCCGGTGCAGGCCGACGTGGTGGCTGGTGGCGACGCTCAGGCGCCCGGCGACCTGCCCGGACAGGTCGGCGAGCGCGCGGCGGCTGTCGTCGAGCTCGGCAAGGATGCGCCGCGCCCGCGGCAGCAGCGTCCCGCCGGCTTCGGTGACCAGCACGCGCCGGCCGAGGCGGTCGAACAGCCGCACGCCGAGTTCGGCTTCGAGCGCCGAGATGCGCTTGCTGACCGCCGGTTGCGTTAAAAACAGCCGTTCGGCCGCGACCGAGAACGAGCCGCTGTCGGCGACGGCGACGAAGGCCTGCAGGCTGGCGATGTCCATGCGCGGCACCGGGCGGGAGGGGGGCGTGCAAGTATTCCATGGCGTCATGCCGAGTATGAAAAACATGAATTGGTGTCATGTTCAGGCCCGGCGTACAGTCCGCGCACTGCCCGAACGAGGACGCTGAAATGTCCGGCCAAACGCTCTACGACAAGATCTGGGCTGCGCACGTCGTGCGCACCGACGCCGACGGCACCGCGCTGCTGTACATCGATCGCCACCTCGTGCACGAGGTGACCTCGCCGCAGGCCTTCGAGGGCCTGAAGCTCGCCGGCCGCGCGCCCTGGCGCAAGGCGTCGATGCTGGCCGTGCCCGATCACAACGTGCCGACCACGCCGCGCGCCGGCGGCATCGGCGACATCGAGGATCCGGTCTCGCGCACGCAGGTCGAGACGCTCGACGCCAACGCCCGCGAACTCGGCCTCGCGTACTTCCCGATCAACGACGTGCGTCAGGGCATCGTGCACGTGATCGGCCCCGAGCAGGGCGCGACGCTGCCGGGCATGACCGTCGTCTGCGGCGACTCGCACACCTCGACGCACGGCGCCTTCGGCGCGCTGGCCTTCGGCATCGGCACCTCCGAGGTCGAGCACGTGATGGCCACGCAGTGCCTGATCCAGAAGAAGGCGAAGGCGATGCTGGTGCGCGTCGACGGCGAGGCCGGCCCCGGCGTCACCGCCAAGGACATCGTGCTCGCGATCATCGGCCGCATCGGCACCGCCGGCGGCACCGGTTACGCGATCGAATTCGGCGGCAGCGCGATCCGGGCGCTGTCCATGGAAGGCCGCATGACGGTCTGCAACATGGCGATCGAGGCCGGGGCCCGTGCCGGCATGGTCGCGGTCGATGCGACGACGCTCGGCTACGTGCAGGGCCGCCCGTACGCGCCGAAGGGCGCGGACTGGGACAAGGCCGTCGCCTGGTGGAACACGCTGCACTCCGATGCCGATGCGCGCTTCGATGCCGTCGTCGAACTCGACGCCGCCGCCATCGCGCCGCAGGTGACCTGGGGCACCTCGCCGGAGATGGTGGTCGCGGTCGGTGAGAACGTGCCCGATCCGGCCGCCGAAACCGACACCGTCAAGAAGTCCGGCATGGAGAAGGCGCTCGCCTACATGGGACTGGCCGCCCGCCAGCCGGTCACCGACATCCGGCTCGATCGCGTGTTCATCGGCTCGTGCACGAACTCGCGCATCGAGGACCTGCGCGCCGCCGCCGCCGTCATCCGGGGCCGCAAGGTCGCCGCGAGCGTCAAGCAGGCGCTGGTCGTGCCGGGTTCGGGCCTCGTGAAGCAGCAGGCCGAGGCCGAAGGGCTCGACAAGCTGTTCCTCGATGCCGGCTTCGAATGGCGCGAGCCGGGCTGCTCGATGTGTCTGGCGATGAACGCCGATCGCGTCGGCCCCGGCGAGCACTGCGCGAGCACCTCGAACCGCAACTTCGAGGGCCGCCAGGGCGCCGGCGGACGCACGCATCTGGTCAGCCCGGCGATGGCCGCGGCGGCCGCGATCGCCGGTCATTTCGTCGACGTGCGCAGCTTCTGAGCGAAGATTTCTGAGGAGATGGCCATGCAGCCGTTCACCGAACTCCACGGCCTCGTCGTCCCGCTCGACCGGCCGAACGTCGACACCGACGCGATCATCCCGAAGCAGTTCCTGAAGTCGATCAAGCGCTCGGGCTTCGGCCCGAACCTGTTCGACGAATGGCGCTACCTCGATGTCGGCGAACCGGGTCAGGACTGCGCCGGCCGGCCGCGCAATCCGGACTTCAGCCTGAACCAGCCGCGCTACGCGGGCGCGAGCGTGCTGCTCGCGCGCGAGAACTTCGGCTGCGGCAGCTCGCGCGAGCACGCGGTCTGGGCGCTGGAGGACTACGGCATCCGCTGCGTGATCGCGCCGAGCTTCGCCGACATCTTCTTCAGCAACTGCGGCAAGAACGGCGTGCTGGCGATCCGCCTGCCGGCCGAGACCGTCGACCGGCTGTTCCGGGCGGTCGAAGCGACGCCGGGCTACCAGCTGTTCGTGAACCTGCCGGGCCAGACGATCGCCACGCCCGATGGCGAGGTCATCGACTTCGACATCGATGCGTTTCGCAAGGAATGCCTGGTCAACGGCTGGGACGACATCGGCCTGACGCTCAGACACGCCGGTGACATCCGCGCCTACGAGGCGAAGCGGCGGCAGGAAGCGCCGTGGCTGTTTCAGTGAGTCAAGTTGGTATCGGCTGAATTCCGGCGTCCGGAGGTCTGCGATGGAAACCTGTCCGGTTCATGAAGCGGGTGAGCATCTGGCGGTTCTCATCGAGAGGGCCTGGCGTGGTGAGGACATCATCATCACCGGTGAGGCGGCACAGGCCGTGAAGCTCGTACCGGTGACAACCCGTGCGGCTGGTCAGCGTCAATTCGGTCGGTTGCGCGGGAGAATCCGGGTCGATGACGCGTTCTTCGACCCTTTGCCGGAAGAAGTCCTCGCCGCCTGGGAGCGCTAGTGCGTCTGCTGCTCGATACACATGCCCTGCTCTGGTGGTTCGCCGGGGATGAGCGTCTGCCGGAGAAAGTCCGCTCATTCATCGCCGACCGGCAGAATGCCGTGCTGGTCAGTGCTGCCTCGATCTGGGAGATCGCGACGAAGCACCGGCTTGGAAAGCTGGAGGGCGTGGGTGAGTTGCTGGCGGACATCGACACTTACGTGCGTGATCAGTCCTTCGACTGGCTCGACATCGCGGCGGTCCATGCACTGCGAGCCGGATTGCTGCCGGGTGCGCACCGGGATCCGTTCGACCGGATGCTGATTGCCCAGGCCCTGTGCGTGGAGGCCGTGCTGGTCAGCAATGAAACCCTGTTCGACGGCTTCGGCGTGCAGCGGCTGTGGAACTGAGGGCAAGGCGTGGGAGAGGCGGCCGGTTGTCAGCGGTGACGACGGACTCGAATGCCGGCAGCCGCTCGCGGCATGATGCGCGGCCGACCGATGGCGGATTCAGGAGGCGAGGGATGTCGAGCATCGAGATGGCGGTACGCAACGCCCGGGCGATCGAAACCCTGCTGGTCGAGCGGCTCGGGGCGAACGGCAAGGGCCTGCATGAGAAGCTGAACAGCGTCGAAAGACAGCTGCCGCCGCACATCGTCAAGACCGCGCGCTGGATCGCGACGCTGCGCAACTCGGCCGTGCACCAGCACGATTTCGAGATCAGCAATCCGGACGACTTCATGAATGCGGCCGCGCGCGTGCTCGCGCATCTGGAGTCGATGCCGAAGACAGCCGGGGCTGCAGCGGCGGCGCAGGCAGCGGAGTCGTCGAGGTCCGGGTCGATGTCCGGCGGGCTGCGTCTGGAAACCGTCCGGGCGTCGCGTCCGCAGCCGGGGGCACATCAGGGCGGATCCGCACCGGCAGCAGTGCCGGCGCGCACGGCGCGGCGCCGGCGTCAGCCCGAGGCACGCAGCAGCGGGCAGGGCTGGTGGCTGGCCTTCGTGCTGGTGGCCGGCGGGCTGCTCGTGGCTGCGCTGTTCAAGTCGGGCGCCCTGCGGTCGATCGTCAGCGGATGAGCAACCCCGGGCGGTTGCAGCAACGATTCAACAGAGGTGATCAGGGCATGACCAAGAAGATTCTCGTCCTCGCCGGTGACGGCATCGGTCCGGAGATCGTCGGCGAGGCCGTCCGGGTGCTCGAAGTGCTGCGCAGCGGCTACGGCCTCGATGTCGAGCTCGACACCGCGCTGCTCGGCGGCTGCGCCGTCGATGCCACCGGCGAGCCGTACCCGGACGCAACGCGCGCGAAGGCGCAGGCCGCCGATGCCGTGCTGCTCGGGGCCGTCGGTGGTCCGCAGTACGACACGCTGCCGCGCCCGCAGCGCCCGGAGCGCGGGCTGCTCGCGATCCGCAAGGACCTGAACCTGTTCGCGAACCTGCGCCCGGCCGTGGTCTATCCGCAGCTCGCGGCGGCCTCGTCGCTGAAGCCGGAGCTGGTGGCCGGGCTCGACATCCTGATCGTGCGCGAGCTGACCGGCGACATCTACTTCGGCGAGCCGCGCGGCATCGAGCTGCGCGACGGCGAGCGCGTCGGCTGGAACACGATGATCTACTCGGAATCCGAGATCCGCCGCATCGTGCGCGTCGCCTTCGAGGCCGCCCGCAAGCGCGGCGGCCGGGTATGCTCGGTCGACAAGATGAACGTGCTCGAATGCACGCAGCTCTGGCGCGACGTGGCCGAGGAGGTCGCAAAGGACTACCCGGACGTGCAACTGACGCACATGCTCGTCGACAACGCCGCGATGCAGCTCGTGCGCAACCCCAAGCAGTTCGACGTGATGGTCACCGGCAACATGTTCGGCGACATCCTCTCGGACGAGGCCTCGATGCTGACCGGCAGCATCGGCATGCTGCCGTCGGCCTCGCTCGATGCGCACGGCAAGGGCCTGTACGAGCCGATCCACGGCTCGGCTCCGGACATCGCCGGCAAGGGCGTGGCCAATCCGCTCGCGACCATCCTGTCGGTGGCGATGATGCTGCGCTACTCGCTCGGCCGTGCCGATCTGGCCGAGCGCGTCGAGCGCGCCGTGTCGCGCGTGCTCGACCAGGGCCTGCGCACCGCCGACATCCGCGCCGAAGGCTGCGAGACGGTCGGCACGGTGGCGATGGGCGAAGCCGTGCTGGCCGCGCTCGCGGACTGACGCCCGGAACGCCGGTGCCTGCCTCCGCTGGAGGCGGGCGCCGGCACAGGATTGATGATTCAATGTGTTGCGGCGGCTGCGTGGTCCGCCGTCACCCGAACGAAAGAGGCAAGGCAATGAGACGTGTGGGTCTGGTGGGCTGGCGCGGCATGGTCGGTTCCGTGCTGATGGAGCGGATGCGCGCGGAGAACGACTTCGCGCTGATCGATCCGGTGTTCTTCACGACCTCGAACGTCGGCGGCAGCGGCCCCGACATCGGCAAGCCGATCGCGCCGCTCGCCGATGCGCGCTCGGTCGAGGCGCTGACGGCGATGGACGTGATCATCTCCTGTCAGGGCGGCGACTACACCAACGAGATCTACCCGCAGCTGCGCGCCGCGGGCTGGGATGGCTACTGGATCGACGCGGCCTCGGCGCTGCGCATGGAACCGGACGCCGTCATCATCCTCGACCCGGTCAACCGCAAGGTCATCGATGCCGCGCTCGCGCAGGGCGTGCGCAACTACATCGGCGGCAACTGCACGAACTCGATCCTGCTGATGGGCGTCGGCGGGCTGTTCGAGGCCGGGCTGGTCGAGTGGGTCAGCTCGATGACCTACCAGGCCGCCTCCGGCGCCGGTGCGCAGAACATGCGCGAGCTGCTGACGCAGATGGGCGTGGTCAACGGCGCGGTCAGCGGACTGCTCGCCGATCCGGCCTCGGCGATCCTCGACATCGACCGCCAGGTCGCCGCGACGATGCGCAGCAGCGACTTCCCGACCCAGCACTTCGGCGCGCCGCTCGCCGGCTCGCTGATCCCGTGGATCGACCGGCAGCTCGACAACGGCCAGTCC
The DNA here is from genome assembly GCF_035331805.1 of Plasticicumulans sp. Classification (NCBI taxonomy): domain Bacteria; kingdom Pseudomonadati; phylum Pseudomonadota; class Gammaproteobacteria; family Candidatus Competibacteraceae; genus Plasticicumulans; species Plasticicumulans sp. The sequence continues at coordinate 7,809 of NZ_DAOLKE010000008.1, forward strand.
AAGGAAGAATGGAAGGGCCAGGCCGAGGTCAACAAGATCCTCGGCACCCGCGAGACCATCCCGGTCGACGGCCTGTGCGTGCGCATCGGCGCGATGCGCTGCCACAGCCTGGCGCTGACGCTGAAGCTCACGCGCGACCTGCCGCTCGCCGAGATCGAGGCGCTGATCCGCGGCTCGAACCCGTGGGTCAAGTTCGTGCCGAACGAGCGCCCGCTCACGGTGCAGGAGCTGACGCCGACGGCGGTCACCGGCAAGCTCGACATCGCCGTCGGGCGGGTGCGCAAGCTGAACATGGGCCCCGAGTACGTCTCGGCCTTCGTCTGCGGCGACCAGCTGCTCTGGGGCGCGGCCGAGCCGCTGCGGCGCATGCTGCGCATCCTGCTCGAAGCCTGAACCGGCTTTTCATCACTAAGCTGTCCGTTCACCGGGCCCGTCGCGCACGCGACGGGCCCGGTGCTTTTGCGGCCGGAGGAACCGATCCACCATGTCCCATGACCATCCCGCCCCCGTCATCGCCGTACTCGGCGCCGATGGCCTGCTCGGCGAAGCGATGCTCGCCGCCTTTGCCGCCGACGGACTGCCGGCCGCGCAACTCATCGCGCTGGGCGGCGAGGACGTCGAAGGCGAGCGCCTGGCCTACGGCGATGCCGGCCTGCGCGTGCAGCCGGCCGCCGGCTGCGACTGGTCGCGCATCGCGCTCGTCATCGCCACCGACGATGCCGCGCTTGCCGCGGCACAGCTGCCGCTTGCGCGCCGCGCCGGTGCGCGCGTGCTCGACGCCAGCGGCTGGCTTGCCGGCGAGGCTCCGGCCCCGGTCGCGATCGCCGGCCACGACGAAAACCGCTGGCGCCGTGCCGATGCGCTGGTGCTGCCCGATGCCGTGACGCTCGCGCTCGCGCGGGTGCTGATGCCGCTCGCGGCCCTGGCCGGCATCGGGCACGTGGGCCTGACCGTGCTCAGGGCGGCATCGGAGGACGGTCGCGCCGCGGTCGAGGAACTCGCGCAGCAGACCATCGCGCTGCTGAACGCCCGGCCCTCGAATCCGCAGATCTATCCGCGCCGGCTCGCGTTCAACGTGCTGCCGGAATGGCAGGATCTCGATGCGCAAGGCCGCGGTGGCAGCGAGCGCCGGCTCGATGCCGGACTCGAACAGGTGCTCGGCCTCGCGCCCGGCAGCGTCGCGACGACGCTGCTGCGCGTGCCGCTGTTCTACGGCCTGGCCTGTGTGGTGCATCTGCGCTGCACGGCCGCGCTGTCCCCCGCCGCGGCCCGGGAGCGGCTGCTGGAGGTGCCCGGCCTCGAAGTGCTGGAGGCCGATGAAGCGCCGGTTTCACCGGCCGAGGATGGTCTCGGACAGCCGGCCGTGCGGGTCGGCGGACTGCGGGCCGCCGGGGAACGGGGCTTGAATCTGTGGGTAGTGGCGGATAATGTGGCCCTGCCCGCGTCCAATGGCGTCCAAATCGCCCAAACGCTGATCGGAACAGCAGAATGACGCACGGGGCGATTCATGATCGCCTTTATAATCAATGGGATCCGCAGACCGCCGGACCCTTCGTGCCGGCGGTCTTTTTGATCCCGCGCGACGGACGCCGAGACCCGACCGACAATGAATAAAGGGAAAAAACGCAGTCGAGCCCTTCTCGCCGGACTGCTGTTGGCACCGGGTGTTGCCGCCGCCATCGGCGTCGGTCCGATCCAGGTCCAGTCCGGACTGGGTCAACGCCTCAGGGCCCAGGTCGAGCTGCTGTCGGTCGCGCCCGACGAACTGCAGAACCTGAGCGTCCGTCTCGCGCCGCCGCAGGCCTTCGCGCAGGCCGGGCTCGATCGCACCGGGGCGCTGTCCGACCTGCAGTTCGCCGTCGAGGCCCAGCCGGGCGGACGCAGCGTCATCCGCATCACCTCGCAGCGTCCGGTACGCGAGCCGGCCCTGAACTTTCTGGTCGAACTCGGCAGTCCGCGCGGCAAGCTGATGCGCGAGTTCGCAATCCTGCTCGATCCGGTGCGCCCGAACGAGCGGCGCGCAACCGCCGCGAGCCCGATCGGTGGATATGCAGGCCAGCCATCGGCCGGCGGCGGCACGTACGGGCCGATCCGCCCGGGCGAAACCCTCTGGAGCATCGCCGATCGCCTGCGCCCGGCCGACATGTCGAACCGCGAGGCCGTGCGCCGTCTGTACGATGCCAATCCCGAGGCGTTCTCGCGGCGCTCGCCGGACGGGCTGCGCGCCGGTGCCATGCTGCGCATGCCGGCCGAAAGCGGCTGGCAGGGCAATCCGCCGGCCCCGGCAGTCCCGGCTCCGGCCCAGCCGCTGCCGGTGACCCCGCCGGCTGTCGCGACCAGGCCGCCGGCAAGCCCGGCGCCCGCCACGGCAAAGCCGCCCGAGATGCCGCCGGCCGGCGCACAGGTCCGGCTGCTGCCGCCGGAAGGTCAGAGCGGCGGCAATGCCCTGCCCGCACCGGGCATGGGCATGACTGACCAGCCGCGCGGACCGGACCCGGTCGCCGGCGGCGGTTATGGCCAGATCGAACTCGACAACGGCCGTCTGCGGCTGCAGGCCGCCGGCCTCGACCATCTGCAGAACCGCATCGACACGCTGCCCCCGGCCGAGCGTATGCCGGTGCCGGTGACGCCACCGGTTGCCGAGCCCCCCAGACCGGCATCCGTGACGCCAACGCAGCCGACACCGGCTCCGGCGCCCGCGCCCGCGCCGGTGGCGGCCCGACCGCCGGTGAAGCCGGCTCCGGAGCCGGATTTCCTCGACAGCGTCCTGCTCGCCTTCGAGGATCCGCTGGTGCTTGCCGGCCTGGGCGTGGCCGTGGCCGCGCTGCTCGGTGGCGGACTGCTGGCGATGCGCCGCGCCCGCCGGGCGCAGGACGCCGAGCACGAGATGTTCGAGAGCATCACGCTCGCCGAGGATCATGCCGCCCCGGGCGCAGCGCCCCTGCCGGCGGCGGCGGGCGCTGCGGCTGCCAGCGCTGATCCGCTGGAGCGCAGTTCGCTGCTGATGTCGCTCGGCAACCACGCCGAAGCCCGGGCGCTGCTCGAATCGGCGCTGGCAGCCGCACCGGACAACACCGCGCTGCGCATGCGCCTGCTCGAAGTGCTGCACACCCTGCGCGATGCCGCAGCCTTCCGCCGCGAGGTCGGACCGCTGCGCCAGCTCGTCTACGGCGACACCGATCCGATGTGGCTGCGGGTTGCGCGCATGGGACGCGAGCTGTGCCCGGACGATCCGATGTTCATCGGCACGGTCGCGGCGACCCCGCCGGGCATGCCGGCGACAAGTCCGAGGATGCCGGTCACACCGATGCCGGCACCGGCCAGTGCGGCGGCCGCCGCACCGGCACGCGTGGATGACGAGGTCTGGAGCGATCTGGACTTCAAGCCGATGGACATGCCGGAGGCCGCACCGGCGGCGACCATGGCGCCGAAAGCGCCGGCCGTCGCTCCTGCGAAGCTGCCGCCGGCCGCCGTCGTGCCGCCCGGCCCGTCGCTGGACTTCGAGCCCGTCGAAGTCAGGCGTCCGGCCGAGAAGCCGGCCCCGGTGCCGGTTCCGGCGCCGGCCACCACGCCGGAGGACCTGCTCGCCGATCTCGGCTGGAGTGATGCCGACCTGGGGTCGCCACCGGCCATGCCGGAAAAGCCGGTGACTGCGGCGCCGGCGCCCAGACCGGCGGAAGTCGCGGATCTCGACTTCGGCGACGATCTCGCCGCCTTCCTGCCGCCGCGCCAGACGAGCACGCCGGCGCAAGCGGCAGCGAAGCCAGCCGCGGTCGATCCGGCTACGGCGGAACTCGCCGACGATCTGGGCTTCTCGTTCCAGCCGGTGTCCGCGCCGGCGCCGGCGCCCTTGCCGGTCGTTCCTGCCCCGGCGGCGGCGCCCCCGGTGTCGGCATCGACGGCCGATACCCGGGGCGAGGACGAGTTCGTCGAGACCAAGCTCGATCTGGCACTCGCCTACATCGACATGGACGATCCGCTCGGTGCCAAGAGCCTGCTGGAGGAAGTCCTGCAGGAAGGCGGCAGCAGCCAGCGCTCGCGTGCCCAGGCGCTGCTGGAGCGGCTGGCGTCCTGATCCGGGTCGGTCTTTACAGCGCGCGTATCCCCATCGGCCGGTGCATCCACCGGCCGATGGCGTTTCTGGGAGGGGCCGAGGTTCAGCCGGCCGTCTTGTCGCGCTCGATCAGCGCGTAGGCCGAGTGGTTGTGGATCGATTCGAAGTTTTCGGATTCGATCACGTAGGCGGCGATGCGATCATCGTCGTTGAGCCGTGCGGCCACGTCGCGGACCATGTCCTCGACGAACTTCGGATTCTCGTAGGCGCGCTCGGTCACGTACTTCTCGTCCGGTCGCTTGAGCAGGCCGTACAGCTCGCACGAGGCTTCCTGCTCGACGATGTCGATCAGTTCCTCGATCCACACGAACCCGGACAGCCGCGCGCTGACCGTCACGTGCGAGCGCTGGTTGTGCGCGCCGTAGCGCGAGATTTCCTTCGAGCACGGGCAGAGGCTGGTGACCGGCACGACCACGCGCAGCCAGGTGGTCGCCTGCTCGCCGGCAAGCTCGCCGATCAGCGTCACCTGATAGTCGAGCAGGCTCTGCACGCCCGAGACCGGCGCCGTCTTCATGACGAAGTACGGAAAGCTCATCTCGATGTGGCCGGTGCCGGCATCGAGGCGGGCGTTCATCTCGGTGAGCATCTCGTGGAAGGAGGCGACGCCGATCTCGCGCCCCGGGCGGTTCAGCACCTCGACGAAGCGCGACATGTGCGTGCCCTTGAAGTCATGCGGCAGGCGCACGTACATGTTGAAGGTCGCGACCGTGTGCTGCTCGCCGTCGCTGCGGTCGCGCACGCGCACCGGATGGCGCAGATCCTTGACGCCGACCTTGTCGATCGGCAGGCGGCGGGTGTCCGGCGTGCTCTGGATGTCGGGGATTGCAGCCGGCTGCTGCTGCTGCGGTGCGGGCACGGCGGTCGGCATGCTCATCGGGATCGGACTCCGCAGCGGACGCGCTCGGGCGTCCGGTGAATGTCGGTCGGCGCGCGCAGGCGGCGCACGCGGCGCCTGCCGGGGTTGCCGGGCAGGATCGGCAGACTAGCCCGGCGCAAGTGGTCGCAGCAATTCAGGATATTGCATTGCCGCAATGCCGGTTCGGGTGTCGGACTCAGTGATCGGACTGCGCGGCCAGCGCGGCCAGCACGCCGTCGATGTCCAGCCCGCATTCGGCGAACAGCTCACCGCGCTCGCCGTGATCGAGGAAGCGATCCGGCAGCCCGAGCAGCTTCAGCGCGGTGTGCACGCCGTGTCCGGCCAGACATTCGGCAACCGCGCTGCCGGCTCCGCCCATCACGGCGCCGTCCTCGATCGTGACCAGACGCTCGTGCGTGCGCGCGAGTTCCAGCACCATCGCGGTATCGAGCGGCTTGACGAAGCGCATGTTGACGACGGTGGCATCGAGCCGTTCGCCGACGGCCTCGGCGAGCGGCAGCATCGCGCCGAAGGCGAGCAGCGCGGTCCCCCGGCCCTGGCGGCGGAGTTCGGCCCTGCCGATCGGCAGCGCCGTCATCGTCGCGACCGGCGCGACCCCCGGCCCCTTGCCGCGCGGATAGCGCACGCAGGCCGGCCCGTCGTGCAGGAAGCCCGTGTACAGCATCTGCCGGCATTCGTCCTCGTCGGCCGGTGCCATGATCAGCAGGTTCGGCACGCAGCGCAGATAGCAGAGATCGAAGGAGCCGGCGTGGGTCGGACCGTCCGGGCCGACCAGCCCGGCGCGGTCGATCGCGAACAGCACCGGCAGGTTCTGGATCGCGACGTCGTGGATCAGCTGGTCGTAGGCGCGCTGCAGGAAGGTCGAATAGATCGCGACCACGGGCTTGAGGCCGTCGCAGGCCATGCCGGCGGCCAGCGTCACCGCGTGCTGCTCGGCGATGCCGACGTCGAAGTAGCGCGTCGGATAGCGCTCGGCGAACTCGACGAGGCCGGAGCCTTCGCGCATCGCCGGCGTGATGCCGACCAGCCGCGGGTCCTGGGCGGCCATGTCGCAGAGCCATTCGCCGAACACCTGCGTGTAGGTCGGACCGCCGCCAGTCTTGGCCGGCGGGATGCCGCTCGCCGGATCGAAGCTGCCGACGCCGTGGTAGGTGACCGGCTCGTTCTCGGCGAGCTTGTAGCCCTTGCCCTTGCGAGTCATCACGTGCAGCAGGCGCGGACCCTTCTGGTCGCGCAGGTTCTCGAGCGTGCGCACCAGCGTCGGCAGGTCGTGGCCGTCGATCGGGCCGAAGTAGTTGAAGCCGAGTTCCTCGAACAGCGTGCCGGGCGTGACCAGGCCCTTGGCGTGCTCCTCGGCGCGCCGGGCCATCTCCCACATGCTTGAGGGCAGGTGGGCGAGGATGCGCTTGCCGCCCTCGCGCACCGTCGAATAGACGTGGCCGGACAGCAGCCGGGTCAGGTAGCTCGACAGTGCGCCGACGTTCGGCGAGATCGACATCTCGTTGTCGTTCAGCACGACCAGGATGTCGTTCTTCAGGTGGCCGGCGTGGTTCAGCGCCTCGAACACCATGCCGGCGGTCATCGCGCCGTCGCCGATCACCGCGACCGCACGCCGGCGGCTGCCGGCGGCCTCGGCGGCGATCGCCATGCCCTGCGCAGCACTGATCGAGGTGCTCGAATGCCCGACGCCGAAGGTGTCATACGGGCTTTCGCAGCGCTTCGGGAAGCCGGCGAGACCGTGGCGGCGGCGCATCGTGCCCATGAGGGCGCGCCGCCCGGTCAGGATCTTGTGCGGATAGCTCTGGTGGCCGACATCCCAGACCAGGCGGTCCTCGGGCGTGTCGTACACGTAGTGCAGCGCGATGGTCAGTTCGACGGTGCCGAGGTTGGCCGAAAAGTGGCCGCCGGTGCGGGCGACCGACTGGATCAGGAATTCGCGCAGCTCGTTGGCGAGCTGGCCGAGGACGTTCTCCGGCAGCCGGCGCAGGTCCTGCGGGGAATCGATGGTGTCGAGCAGTGGAAACACGGGGGTCAGGGCAGTCATGAAGGCGTCCGGTGCGATCGGTATGGGGCCGCGGGCGCGCGTCAGTGCGAGCGTTCGACGATGAATGCCGCGAGCGCACGCAGCACCGCGGCGCGCTCGCCGAAGGGCTCGAGCGCGTGCATCGCGTCGTCGTACAGCGCACGGGCGTGGGCGCGGGCGCCGTCGAGGCCGAGCAGGGCCGGATAGGTCGGTTTGTCGAGTGCCTGGTCGGCGCCCTGACGCTTGCCGAGCGTGGCGGTGTCGCCGACCACGTCGAGGATGTCGTCATGAATCTGGAAGGCCAGGCCGATGCACTTCGCATAGCGGTCGAGCCGCGCGAGTTCCTCATCGGCCACGCCCGGCTGCGACAGCGCGCCGAGCAGCACGGCGGCGCGGATCAGCGCACCGGTCTTGTGGATGTGCATGTTCTCGAGTTCGGCCAGCGTCAGCTCGCGCCCGACCGCAGCCATGTCGATGGCCTGGCCGCCGCACATGCCGCGCGAGCCGGCGGCGTGCGCGAGCAGCTCGACCATGCGCAGCCGCGTATCGGCCGGCACCGTCATCGACGGATCGTGCGCGAGCACGTGGAAGGCCAGCGTCTGCAGCGCATCGCCGGCGAGGATGGCCGTGGCCTCGTCGAAGGCGCGGTGACAGGTCGGACGGCCGCGGCGCAGGTCATCGTCGTCCATCGCCGGCAGATCGTCGTGGACCAGCGAGTAGGCGTGGATGAACTCCAGCGCGCAGGCCGGGCCGTCGAGGCCCTCGGGCGCCGCGCCGACCGCCTCGCCGGCGGCGTAGACGAGCACCGGACGCACGCGCTTGCCGCCACCGAGCACGGCATAGCGCATGGCCTCGTGCAGGCGGGCGGGCAGCGTGGCAGCGGCAGGCAGGCGGGCATCGAGCGCAAGCTCGGCGCGCGCCCGGTAGGCCTCGATGCGGGCTTCGGGCATGGTGCGGATCAGTCCTGCGGAGCAGCAGCGGCCGGCGGGGTCCACGGCACGAGCGATTCGGCGCCGGCCTGGCCCTGCAGCAACTCGATGCGCTGCTCGGCCGCGCCGAGCAGGCCCTGGCAGGTGCGGGCGAGGCTCACGCCGCGCTCGTAGCGGGCGAGGGCGTCCTCGAGCGTCAGCTCTCCCTGTTCCAGCGCTTCGACCAGGCTTTCGAGTTCCTTCAGCGCGCTTTCGATGTCGGTCGCGGGCGCTTTCTTCGTCGCCATCGTCGGGTACCGCGGGGCAAAGGAAGACTAAGTTAACGTCGCGGTCCGTACAGGGTCAATTTCCGGCCCCCTCGCGTCCGGGGCGCGTCGCATGCAGCAGGCCGATGCGCAGCGCCCGCTGGGCCAGCCATTCGAGCGCGCGCCGCGGCAGCGGGCTCGGGGGCGGCGGATCGGAAAGCGCATCCGTGAGATCGGCCCGGAAGTCGGCGGCGAGCCGGGCAGCGGCCCCGGTATCGTGGATCGCCAGCCCGATCTCCAGGTTGTGGGCGCTGCCCCAGATGTCGAGGTTGAACGAGCCCACCAGCGCGAAGGCGTCATCGACGACCAGCGTCTTGGTGTGCATCGGCCGGCGGTAGCGGTAGACGCGCACGCCCTGGCGCACGAGCTGGCGGATCAGCCGGGTGCGGGCGAGATCCACCGCATACACGTCGGAGTGCTCCGGGATCAGCATGCGCACCTCGATGCCATCGGCGACGCGCCGGCGCAGCGTGCGCAGCAGGCGGCGCGACAGCAGCGGGTAGGGCGTGGTGATCAGCACCGATTCGCGCGCCGCGAGCACGGCCTGCCGGATGCGCACCTGCAGCTCGCGCCGGTCGCGCAGGCCGTTGCCGCGCAGCACCTCGACGCTGGCAGTGCCGGCCGCAGGCGATGTCGGCGGCAGCGGTGGCTGTGCGGCGTGCAGCTCATCGAGCGTCTCCTGGAAGGCCATGGCCAGATCGGCGACCGCCGGGCCGCGCACGCGCACCTGCGTGTCGCGGAAGGCTCCCGGGCAGCCGAGGCGCTCGCCGGCGTAGTGCTCGCCGATGTTGCGCCCGCCGAGCCAGCCGATGCGCCCGTCGATCAGCGTGAGCTTGCGGTGATCGCGGAACAGCCACGGGCGCGGTGCCTGCCCGTGGTCGTGGGCATGGGCGCGGCGCAGCGGATTGCGCAGCAGCGGGTTGAACGCATGCACCCGGGCACCGGCCGCGTGCAGGGCTTCGAGGTGGCGCTCGCCGAGGCTGCCCGAACCGACCGCGTCGTAGACCAGGATCACCTCGCAGCCGCGCGCGGCCGCCGCCCGCAGGCGGGCCAGGGTTTCGAGACCGATGGCATCGGGATCGAGGATGTAGGTTTCCATCCAGATCGACTGCCCGGCGGCGTCCAGATCCGCCCACAGCGCCTCGAAGCAGGCATCTCCGTCGGTGTGGATGTCGAGCGCGTTGCCATGGCTCAGGGCCGGCGGAATCGAGCGGCGCAGCAGGCGGGCGAGCAATCGGGTCATCGTTCGCGGATCCTCGATGGCTCTGGTCGGACAGGAAAACATGAACGTAATGCAAGGGATCGTGCGTCATCCCGGCAGCAGGTCGGTTACACTGATGCTGCAACTGCACGTAACAGCTGCAGCGCAACAACGCACGTGCGTTTTTCCGACGACTTCACGAGACCCATGACCACCGCCTACGACGCCGCCGCGATCGAAGTGCTGAGCGGGCTGGACCCGGTGCGCAAGCGCCCGGGCATGTACACCGACACCGCACGTCCGAATCATCTCGCGCAGGAAGTCATCGACAACAGCGTCGACGAAGCGATGGCCGGCCACGCGCACGCCATCGATGTCGTGCTGCACGCCGATGGCTCGGTGACGGTCACCGACGACGGCCGCGGCATGCCGGTGGACCTTCATCCCGAGGAAGGCATTCCCGGCGTCGAGCTGATCCTGACGCGGCTGCACGCCGGCGGAAAGTTCTCGAACGCCAACTACCGCTTCTCGGGCGGTCTGCACGGCGTCGGCGTGTCGGTCGTCAACGCGCTGTCGAAGCGGCTCGAAGTCGTCGTGAAGCGCGGCGGCCAGCGCTGGGGCATGCAGTTCGCCGACGGCAACAAGGCGAGCGAGCTCGCCGCGCTCGGCAGCTGCCCGAAGCGCGAGACCGGCACGACGGTGCGCTTCTGGCCCGACCCGCGCTACTTCGACTCCCCGAAGCTGTCGGTGTCGCGGCTGCGGCACGTGCTGCGCGCCAAGGCCGTGCTGTGTCCGGGCCTGCGCGTGAGCTTCACCGACGAGGAAGCGAACGAGCGCGTCGAGTGGTGCTACAGCGACGGCCTCACCGATTACCTGAAGGAAGCGCTCGCCGGCGTCGAGCTGCTGCCCGATCCGCCGTTCACCGGCCGCTTCGAGGGCGAGCGCGAGGCCGTCGAGTGGGCGGTCGTCTGGCTGCCCGAGGGCGGCGAGGCGATCACCGAGAGCTACGTCAACCTGATCCCGACCGCGCAGGGCGGCACGCACGTCAACGGCCTGCGCACCGGCCTGACCGAAGCGGTCCGCGAGTTCTGCGAATTCCGCAACCTGCTGCCGCGCGGCGTGAAGCTCGCGCCCGAGGACGTCTGGGACGGCACGGGCTACGTGCTGTCGGCGCGGCTGGCCGAGCCGCAGTTCTCGGGCCAGACCAAGGAACGCCTCAGTTCACGCGAATGCGCGGTGTTCATTGCCGGGGTGGTCAAGGATGCCTTCAGCCTGTGGCTGAACCAGCACGTCGAGCAGGCCGAGCGCATCGCGGCACTGGCGCTGGCGGCGGCCGGCAAGCGTCTGCGCGCCGCTAAAAAGGTCGTGCGCAAGCGCGTGACCAGCGGCCCGGCGCTGCCGGGCAAGCTCGCCGACTGTGCAGCGCAGGACCTCGCCCGTACCGAACTGTTCCTGGTCGAGGGCGATTCGGCCGGCGGCTCGGCCAAGCAGGCGCGTGACCGCGAGTTCCAGGCGGTGATGCCGCTGCGCGGCAAGATCCTCAACACCTGGGAGGTCGAGTCCGGCGAGGTCATGGCCTCGCAGGAAGTCCACGACATCGCCGTCGCGATCGGTGTCGATCCGGGGGCCGAAGCCCTCGACGGCCTGCGCTACGGCAAGGTCTGCATCCTCGCCGATGCCGATTCCGACGGCCTGCACATCGCGACGCTGCTCTGCGCGCTGTTCGTGCGCCACTTCCGGCCGCTGGTGGCGGCCGGTCACGTGTACGTGGCGATGCCGCCGCTGTATCGCATCGATGTCGGCAAGGAGGTCTGGTATGCGCTCGACGAGGCCGAGAAGGACGCCCAGCTCGATCGCCTGCTGGCCGAGAAGAAGAAGGGCAAGGTGCAGGTGACGCGCTTCAAGGGCCTCGGCGAGATGAACCCGCTGCAGTTGCGCGAGACGACGATGGCGCCCGACACGCGCCGGCTCGTGCAGCTGACGCTCGAACACGGCGACGACACCGACCCGATGCTCGACATGCTGCTCGCCAGGAAGCGCGCCGCCGACCGGCGCCAGTGGCTGGAAACGCGCGGCAACCTCGCGCAGGTCTGAGCGGCCAGGCCTGAACAGGCAGGGCAGCCGCGGATGGATTCCGGGTTCAAAAGGCTACACGCGCACCGTCGCAGCAGATGACGGGCATCAAACCAGAAGGTTGGAGAGGGGAACGGTTTCTTTCAATCCGGCTTTGTGAGGGCGGACCATGCGCGTGCCCGCGGTGATTGATGTCGAGGCTTCCGGTTTCGGCCGGGGCAGTTACCCCATCGAGGTCGGCTACGTGCTGCCGGATGGCCGGCGTTTCTGCACGCTGATCCGCCCGCAGCCCGGATGGCAGCACTGGGATGCCGGCGCCGAGCGCATCCACCGCATTCCGAAAAGCATCCTGCAGAGCCGCGGCCGGGAGCCTGCCGAGGTCTGCGAGCGGCTCGATGCCGATCTCGGCGGACGCGTCGTCTACTCGGATGCCTGGAGTCACGACCTGAGCTGGCTGCACCGCCTCTATGACGCCGCCGGCAGCACCCCGGCGTTCCGGCTCGAATCGATCCGTTCGCTGCTCGGCGAGCAGGAACTCGCTGGCTGGCATCCGGCGCGCGAGGCTGCCGCGCGCGACCTGTGCGGCGAGCGCCACCGTGCCAGCGTCGATGCGCTGAGCGTCCAGCACGCCTACTGCCGGCTCAAGGGCCTGAGCTTTCCGGAGCCATCGGCGCTGCCGGGGCCGGCGCCGATGCCGCGGCTGGTGCTGTCGCGCCTGGCCTGCTGAACCCCCCGCGCGCGCGCCCGCCGGTTTCGCCTGCGGGCTGCCTGACGGCGGCCGGCGGCTGCGCTTACACTGCGCGGCCCCTCCAGCAATCCCCGTGCCCGCGCCCCCATGAGTGTCCCCTCTGCCTCCGCCGGCACCGAAGCCGTGCCGCTGCGCGAATTCACCGAAAGGGCGTACCTCGACTATTCGATGTACGTGATCCTCGACCGCGCGCTGCCGCACGTCGGCGATGGCCTGAAGCCCGTGCAGCGGCGCATCGTCTACGCGATGTCCGAACTTGGCCTGACCGCTGCCGCCAAGCACAAGAAGTCGGCGCGCACGGTCGGCGACGTGCTCGGCAAGTTCCATCCGCACGGCGATTCGGCCTGTTACGAGGCCATGGTGCTGATGGCCCAGCCCTTCAGCTACCGCTACCCGCTGATCGACGGCCAGGGCAACTGGGGTTCGGTCGACGATCCGAAATCCTTCGCGGCGATGCGCTACACCGAGGCGCGGCTCGCGCCCTACGCGCAGACGCTGCTCGCCGAACTCGGCCAGGGCACGGTCGACTGGCAGCCGAACTTCGATGGCACGCTGGAGGAGCCCGTGCTGCTGCCGGCGCGGCTGCCGAACGTGCTGCTCAACGGCACGACCGGCATCGCCGTCGGCATGGCCACCGACATTCCGCCGCACAACCTGCGCGAGATCGCCGCCGCCTGCGTCTGCCTGCTCGATGAGCCGGATGCCGGCATCGAGCGGCTGTGCGAACTCGTGCCCGGACCCGATTACCCGACCGGCGGCGAGATCGTCACGCCGCGCGAGGAACTCGCGAAGCTCTACCGCAGCGGCAACGGCTCGGTGCGCGTGCGGGCGCGCTGGGAGCACGACAAGGGCAGTGACGAGATCGTGATCACGGAGCTGCCGTTCCAGACCTCGGGCGCGCGCGTGCTGGAGCAGATCGCCGCGCAGATGCAGGCGAAGAAGCTGCCGATGGTCGAGGACCTGCGCGACGAGTCCGACCACGAGAACCCGATCCGGCTGGTGGTCGTGCTGCGCTCGAACCGCGTCGATGTCGAGCCGCTGATGGATCACCTGTTCGCGACCACCGACCTCGAAAAATCCTTCCGCGCCAACCTGAACCTGATCGGGCTCGATGGCCGGCCGCGGGTCATGGACCTGCGCGAGCTGCTCGGCGAATGGCTGGTCTACCGGCGCCAGACGGTCACGCGCCGGCTGCGCCACCGGCTGGAGCGCGTCGAGGCGCGGCTGCACCTGCTCGAAGGCCTGCTGATCGCGTTCCTGAACCTCGACGAGGTGATCCGCATCGTCCGCTACGAGGACGATCCGAAGGCGGCGCTGATGGCGCGCTTCGCGCTGTCGGTGCTGCAGGCCGAGGCCATCCTGGAGACGAAGCTCCGCCAGCTCGCGAAGCTCGAAGAAATGAAGATCCGCGGCGAGCAGGACGAACTCGCCCGCGAACGCGACGAACTGCTGGCCACGCTCGGTTCCGAAAAGCGGCTGACGCGGCTGCTGCGCACGGAGCTGCTCGCCGATGCCGAAAAATACGGCGACGCCCGCCGCTCGCGGCTGGTGCAGCGGCGCGCCGCGCAGGCGCTCGATGAAACCGCGCTGGCGCCGTCCGAGCCGGTCACCGTCGTGCTGTCGCAGAAGGGCTGGATCCGCGCCGGCAAGGGCTGGGAGCTCGACGGCAGCAGCCTGACCTACAAGTCCGGGGATGCCTTCCTCGCGCAGGCGCAGGGGCGCAGCAACCAGCTCGCCGTCTGCCTCGACGACGGCGGACGCGCCTACACGCTGAGCGTGCATGATCTCGCCTCGGCGCGCGGCTACGGCGAGCCGCTGACCGGCCGCCTCGATCCGCCGGCCGGCGCGCGCTTCGAGCACCTGCTGCTCGGCACGCCGGACGAACTCTGGCTGCTCGCCTCCGACCACGGCTACGGCTACGTCTGCCGCTACGAGGACCTGCTCGGGCGCAACCGCTCCGGCAAGGCCTCGGTGAGCCTCTCCGCCGGCGCCCGGCTGCTGGCGCCGCTGCGCGTCGCGGACGCAGCCGGCCTGCGCATCGCCATCGCCGGCAGCAGCGGGCATCTGCTGGTCTTTCCGCTCGCCGAACTGCCGCAGCTCGCCAAGGGCAAGGGCAACCGGCTGATCGCGCTGGCGCCGGACAAGGGCGAGCGGGTCGCGGCGCTGGCGCTGCTGCCGGCCGGAGCCGGGCTGATGCTGGTCAGCGGCAAGCGCCGGCTGAAGGTGAAGATCGAGGACCATCTCGGCGAGCGCGGCCGCCGCGGCGTGCTGGTCGGCGGCGGCAAGGTGCGCATCGACGCTCTGGAGGTCAGCGGCGCCGGCTGAAGGCGGGCCAGCGGCGCCGGCGGACCCGGGGTGCGATGACAATTTCTCCACGCACACGGTGGCAGTGATGGCCGTGCTGCGGGGCTCGACTACGGTAGCGGGCAGTGCCGCACGCGATGGCACCCCCGCCGATCCGGACCCAGGAGAGAGAGGTTCACGCATCATGTCGCAGACCCTGAACGCCCTCGACGATCTGCCGCTGCAGCCGCAGCTTCGTGATCTCAGCCCCGACCGGCCGCTGGTCTGGCTGCGCAAGGGCTGGCGCGACACCCTGGCCACGCCGGTGGCGAGCCTGCTCTACGGCGGGCTGTTCGTGCTGATGGGCTGGCTGCTGATCCACCACGTCGCGGCCGGCAACCTGCAGCTCGCCTTCACGCTCGCCTGGGGCTTCATGCTGGTCGGGCCCTTCCTCGCCACCGGCTTCTACGAACTGTCGCGCCGCCTCGAAGCCGGCGAACCGGCGCAGCTCTGGCACGCGATCACCGCGCTGCGGCACAACCCGGCGGCGCTGCTGCTGCTCGGGCTGGCGAGCACGCTGTTTCTCGTTGCCTGGGTGCGCGTCTCGGCCGTCGTCTACGCGATCGTGCTCGGCGGCTCGCCGGACATGACGCTCGCGCAGATCGCGCATTCGCTGATGAGCGTCGAGGGCGTGGTGTTCATCGCCTTCTATTTTGCGATCGGCGGCGTGCTCGCCACCTTCGCGTTCTGCCTGAGCGTGATCTCCTTCCCGATGCTGCTCGACCGGCGCGCCGACGTGATCACGGCCATCGTCGCGAGCTTCGGCACCGCCTACCGCAACCGCGCGACGATGCTGCGCTGGGCCGGCTGGATCGCGCTGCTGACCGGGCTCGGCTTCGTGACCGTGATCGGCCTGGCGCTGACGCTGCCGCTGATCGGCCATGCCAGCTGGCATGCCTACCGCGATGCAGTCGATTACGACGCCTTGCCGCCTGCCTGATCCTGGCGGGGTAGGCCGGCATACCTCTCTGGTGCATTACGAAGCGGCAAGAATCGGCGTGGCTTGCACCGATGTGGAGCATGTGCGGCGGCGGGGTATCGGGTTCGTATGATCAAGATCATGAAATTATTGAAAAAATCATGATTGGCATGAGTCTGGCATTTATCTGATCCAAGCTTTCAGACCTGCCAAAGGTGGTAGGGATCCCCTGAAAGCCGGCGACCAACGGCGGTCGCCAAAGCGGACAACGGCGTCCGATACCCCAGCGCGCTTCTCCCTGCTGCGCTCGGGCTATCGGGCGCTTTTTTTTGGCTTTCATTTTGAGTGGATGCAGGAGTTCGGACGTGAGCGACATTCTCGATCGGGATGGCAAGAAGCTGAGCCGACGCGATTTTCTGAAGACCACGGGGCTGATCGTGGGAGGTGCGACGATGGCAGGTGCCACTCCGGCTTGGCTGCGCAGTGCCGCCTGGGCGGCCGGTTCCGAAGGCATCGAGAAGACCGATGTGACCTTCGGCATCATTCCGCTGACCGACTGCGCGCCGATCGTCGTTGCCTACGAGAAGGGCTACTTCAAGAAGTACGGCCTGAACGTCACCGTCTCGAAGGAAGCCTCCTGGGCGAACATCCGCGACAAGGTCGCCATCGGCGAACTCGACGGTGCGCACATGCTCGCCGGCATGCCGATCGCGACGACGCTCGGTATCGGCTCGCTGAAGCAGCCGACGATCACCGCCTTCAGCATGGATCTCAACGGCAACGCGATCACGGTCTCGAACGAGCTCTACGACCGCATGATGGCGGCCGATCCGGAGGCGATGAAGGCGAACCCGATTTCGGCCCGGGCGCTGAAGAAGGTCATCGATGCCGACAAGGCGGCCGGCAAGGAGCCGATGACCTTCGCGATGGTGTTCCCGGTCTCGACGCACAACTACGAGATCCGCTACTGGATGGCCTCGGCCGGCATCAACCCGGACAACGACGTGCGCCTGATCGTCATCCCGCCGCCGCAGATGGTCGCCAACCTCAAGGCCGGCAACATCGTCGGCTACTGCGTCGGCGAGCCGTGGAACGAGCGCGCGGTCGAGGAGGGCATCGGCCGCACGCTGATCACCAACTACGAGATCTGGAACAACAAGCTCGAAAAGGTGTTCGGCGTCAACCAGGCCTGGGCCGAGAAGAACCCGAACACCCACAAGGCCGCGGTCATGGCGCTGCTCGAAGCCGCGCAGTGGATGGACAAGCCCGAGAACCGCATGGAAGTGGTGAAGCTGATCGCGCAGAAGTCCTACGTCAACGCGCCCGAGAACATCGTCAAGATGTCGATGACCGGCACGTTCTCGTACGTCAAGGGCTCCGATCCGCGGCCGCTGCCGGACTTCAACGTCTTCTACCGCTACGCCGCGACCTATCCGTGGGCCTCGCAGGCCGCCTGGTACATCACGCAGATGTACCGCTGGGGCCAGATCGAGGAGCCGATGAACATCCTCAAGACCGCGCGCAGCGTCTACCGCGCCGATCTGTACCGCGATGCGGCCAAGGCGCTCGGCCTGCCGGTGCCGACCACCGACGTGAAGACCGAAGGCAGCCACGCCAAGGGCTGGACGCTCAACGAGGCATCGAGCCCGATCGCGATGGGTCCGGACCTGTTCTTCGACGGCGGCAAGTTCGATCCGCTGAAGCCGGCCGACTACCTGAAGACCTTCCCGGTGCACAGCATGAAGGTCGATCTCGCGAAGCTCGCCGCCGCCAACGGCTGACGTTCCCGCCCTTTCCTGACCATCCCCCGACCCGGGCGGCGATCCCGCCCGGTCTGACGGAGCCTCCGCGCCATGACTGCGATCAAGAAACTGCAGCTCGTCCACCCGGCCCCGGCCGAATCCGCCGCAACGCCGGTTCAGTCCGGGAATGACGCGGCAGGCTCCCCGGCCCCCACGGCCGGCGCCGCGACCGAGAACCGTCCGATGAGCACCGCCAGTACCGCTTCCGCCTCCGCTTCCCCTTCGCGCATCCGGCTCAAGTGGCTCGCCAACGTCGCGCTGCCGCTGCTGACCTTCGGGGTCGTGCTGGCCGTGTGGTCCTTCATCAGCCTGAAGATCACCAGCGACATCCCGGCGCCGACGGTGGCCTGGCAGCGTGCCATCGAGCTGTTCAGCGACCCGTTCTACCAGAAGGGTCCGAACGACATGGGCATCGGCTGGCAGGTGCTGTACTCGCTCGGGCGCGTGCTCGGCGGCTTCGCGCTGGCGGTGCTGGTGGGCATTCCGGTCGGCTTCATGATGGGCGCGAGCGAGACCGTCAACCGCGCCGTGTACCCGCTGGTGCAGGTGCTGCGACCGGTCAGTCCGCTCGCCTGGCTGCCGATCGGCCTGCTGCTGTTCAAGGCCGTCGATCCGTCGGCGCTGTTCGTGATCTTCATCACCAGCATCTGGCCGGTGATCGTCAACACCGCGGCCGGCGTCAAGGCCATCCCGCAGGACTACATGAACGTCGCGCGCGTGCTGCAGCTCGGCAAGCTGGAGATCACCCGCCGCATCCTGATCCCCGGTGCGCTGCCGCACATCATCACCGGCATGCGCCTGTCGCTCGGCGTGGCCTGGATGGTCATCGTCGCCGCCGAGATGCTGACCGGTGGCATCGGCATCGGCTTCTTCGTCTGGGATGAGTGGAACAACCTGAATGTCGCCTCGATCATCGTCGCCATCGGCGTGATCGGTGTGGTCGGCATCGCGCTCGAAGCCGCCATGAACCTCGTCCAGAACCGCCTCGACTACACCCGCCGCTGATCGGTTGCGTCCCGGAGCCCATGCCATGAACGCCTATCTGAACATCGACAACGTCGACATGACCTTCCACACGCAGAGCGGCACCTTCCACGCGCTGCGCAACATCAACCTGAAGATCGCCAAGGGCGAGTTCGTGTCGCTGATCGGTCACTCGGGCTGCGGCAAGTCGACGGTGCTGAACATCGTCGCCGGCCTGCTCAACGCCACCCGCGGCGGCGTGCTGCTCGAAAACCGCGAGGTCAACCGCCCGGGGCCGGACCGCGCCGTGGTGTTCCAGAACCACTCGCTGCTGCCGTGGCTGAGCGTCTACGACAACGTGCGCATCGCCGTCGACAAGGTGTTCGGCAAGACCACCTCGTCGGCCGAGCGCGACGAGATGACGCGCCTGAACCTCAAGCGCGTGCACATGGACCACGCCATCCACAAGCGCCCGGGCGAGATCTCCGGCGGCATGAAGCAGCGCGTCGGCATCGCCCGCGCGCTGGCGATGCAGCCGAAGGTGCTGCTGATGGACGAGCCCTTCGGTGCACTCGACGCGCTGACCCGCGCGCACCTGCAGGAGACCGTCATGGAGCTGCAGGTCGAGCTCGGCAACACCGTGATCATGATCACGCACG
Source organism: Plasticicumulans sp. (assembly GCF_035331805.1). NCBI lineage: Bacteria > Pseudomonadati > Pseudomonadota > Gammaproteobacteria > Candidatus Competibacteraceae > Plasticicumulans > Plasticicumulans sp. Next base: position 26,765 of record NZ_DAOLKE010000008.1, read on the forward strand.
ATGTCGACGAGGCCGTGCTGCTGTCCGACCGCATCGTCATGATGACCAACGGTCCGGCCGCGACCATCGGCGAGGTGCTGAAGGTCGACCTGCCGCGTCCGCGCAACCGCCTCGAACTGGCCGATGACGTCTCGTACAACCACTATCGCGCCGAAGTGCTGAAGTTCCTGTATGAGCGCCAGAAGCGGCCCGACGCCGCCTGATCGCGCCGCGTTCCCGCCGCCGTTCCCCCCGCAGTTCCCATCCGTTTCGGTACTGACCGGGCGCCCCCTTGCCGGGGCGCCTCCGGCCCCTGCCTGTCCGGAGTCCGCCCATGTCCAGTTGCGGTCGCACCGCTGTCCCTGCGCGCTGCCGGTGGCAGGCGCTGCGCGGCGCGTATGCTCCGGGGGACAGACGTTCTTCAAGTAGTTTTTTTATACCATCATATTTTTGTTTCAGCTTCAGCACGCCTCGTTTCGGACCCTCCTCAAATACAAGCCCCCAGGTCACGGAGTCCGTCCGCAGGCCCTCCCTGCGCAGGCCTCTTTCACGAACCACAGGCTCTGGAAGCCTGGGGCGTCAGGCGTGCACGGATACCCGGCGCGAAGCGGCACAAGCGTCGCTGCCCGGACGCAGGCATCGAATCCGCAGCCTGTGCGCGCGGCCGGATGGCTGCGGAGCGCATTTCCGGGCCCGTGGCGCTGTATCTGCCGTGCGCTCGATGGCGATGCTGGTGGTCCCGCGAGAGCAGGGCTTGCAGATGCATGGGAAGGCCGCCCGCCCGGAAGCGGTCCCCGCAGACGGGTTCGCGGGCTTGCGCAGGCCGGCAGGGCCGGCGCCTGCGGCTCGGGCCGTCCTGCCGCGCGGGGCAGGGCGGGATGCCCGGCGAGCCGGCGTGCCGGCAGCGCGCTGCCGCTGGCCGGAGTCGCTGCGGACGGCACGCGGCTCCGGCAGCCCGACCGGAAGTGCGACCTCGATCGCCGGCGAATCAGGGTTTCCCGGCGCCTGGCTGCGCAGGTCCGGCCGCGGCTCAGGAGAGACGGGCCGGAATCCCGGCGGCCGCCGGGGGTTTTGTGGCTCAGTGCCGGCTCAGCAGGAACAGCAGCACCAGATTCAGCACAAGCGACAGCAGTGCCAGCGTCCGCCAGAGCCCGAGCGGGTTGCGCTCGATCAGCGGTGGCACCGGGCCGCCGGTGAACTCGGTGTTCGCGTGCAGCAGGTCGTGCATGAACTCGGTCTCGACCGTGTAGCGCAGGCGCGGGTCGAGGCGCACGGATTTCTCGAGTGCGCCATCGACCCAGCGCGGCAGATCGCTGCGCGTCAGACGGGCCGGGATGTAGTGCAGCTTCGCGAGCGCCTTCGCGTCGGTCTCGCGGCCGAGCCGCTCGCCGTAGGGCAGGTGGCCGGTCAGCAGTTCGTAGGCGATGACACCGAACGAGAACAGGTCGCAGCGCGTCGTCGCCGACTCGCCGAGCAGCAGCTCCGGCGCGGTGTAGTCCCTGGTGCCGACCAGATCGGTGCGCTCGACCGGCGATGCGGTCTCGGCGATGCCGCCGATCTTCACCGAGCCGAAATCGATGATGCGCACCCGGCCCTCGCGGTCGATGTGGATGTTCTCGGGCTTCAGGTCCAGATGCAGCATGTCCAGCCGGTGAAAGGCGCGCAGGCCGCGGGCGATCTGCCCGAGCAGCGCGCGGGTTTCCGCGAGCGTCGGCTGCGGGTGCGCCTGCATCCACTGGCGCAGCGTCTGGCCGTCCAGGTATTCGAGCACGTGATACAGGTGCCGGCGCCGGCGTGGCGGCTCGATCACGCGCATCACGTGCGGGCTGTTGAGGCGACGGCCGACCCATTCCTCGTGCCGGAAACGCTCCAGATAGGCCGGGTCATCCTCGTAGTTGACGGACGGGGTCTTCAGCACCACGCGTTCGCCGCTCTGCTCGTCGACGGCCAGATACAGCTGGCTGGTGCTGCTCGCGTGGATCTCGCGCTCGATCCGGTAGCCCTCGAAGTGCTTGCCGGTCTCCAGTTCGGGCGGGAACGGCAGCTCGGCGAGCTGGCGGAACACCGAGTCGGCGTCCTGCGCCGGCAGCGAGTCGATGCAGATCAGCTGGCAGGTCAGGTTGTCGGGGCTGCCGGCGGCGTGGGCAGCGGCAGCCAGTGCCCGGCAGGCAGCGTCCGGGTCCTCGGAGTGTTCGTTGAGCAGGCGCTTGATCTCGCGCGGCTGCAGGTATTCGTGGATGCCGTCGGTCGTGAACAGGTAGCGGTCGCCGACCTCGACCGGCACGGCGCGGTAATCGATGTCGAGGCGCAGGTCGATGCCGAGCGCGCGGTTCAGCCAGCTGCGCCCGCCGCTGCCGAAGGCGTGGTGATCCCGGGTCAGCGGTTCGAGGGTCTGGTCGCGCAGCTGCCAGATGCGGCTGTCGCCGATGTGGAAGACGTGCGCCGTCGTCGATTTCAGCACCAGCGCACTGAAGGTCGTGACCAGGCCGCGCGCCGGATCGCGCAGCGCCGTGCTCTGCGCATACAGCCAGCGGTTCAGCGCCGACAGCACCTTCTCGCCGGACTTGCGCACCGTCCAGGAGTCCGGCGTCGCGTAGTAATCATTGAGGAAGCCCTTGACCGCGTATTCGGCCGCAAGCCGCGCCGCCTCGCTCGAACTCATGCCGTCGGCGATCGCG
>NZ_DAOLKE010000009.1:0-2398 GCF_035331805.1 Plasticicumulans sp.
CCGTGCGCAACCTCGGCCGGCATCTCGCGCGCACCAGCGCCGCGGTCGCCGCGCTGTCGGTGGCCTTTGCCGCCGCCTTCGGCATGGCGATGATGATCGCGAGCTTCCGCGACGGCGTGAACGACTGGCTGCTCAGGCTGCTGAACGCCGACTTCTACGCCGCGCCGCTCGCCCCCGAAGGCGGCGAGGTGCCGCCGTTTGCACCCGGCGTGCTCGAAGCGCTGCAGCACGATCCGGCCGTCGCCGCGCTCGCCAGCTACCGGCGGCTGGAGATTCCGGTCGACGGCCGGCCGGTGCAGCTGATCATCACCGGGCTGCCGCCGGCCGCGCGCGCCGGCTACAGGCTGCTGCACGGCGACCCGGCCCGCGCCTGGGCGGCCTTCGATGCCGGCAGCGTGCTGATCGGCGAACCGCTGGCGACGCGCCTGCGGCTCGGTCCGGGGGATGAACTCGCGCTTGCGACCGACCACGGCCCGCGCCGCTACCCGATCGCCGGCGTCTACACCGACTACGGCTCCGAACACGGCCGCGCGCTGATCCACCCGGCCACCGCCGCGCGCGACTTCGCACCGGGCGCACCGGCCTCGGCCGGCGTGTTCCTGAAACCGGGCGTTGATCCGCAGGCGGCGCGCGCCGGACTCGAAGCACGCCTCGCGCCGCTGCAGGCGGTCGAGCTGCGCCCGAACCACACGATCGTCGAGCGCTCGCTGGCGATCTTCGATCGCACCTTCACGATCACCGCCGTGCTGCGCGTGCTGGCGCTGGTGGTTGCCGCCGCCGGCGTGCTCGGCACGCTGCTCGCGCTCGCGCTCGAACGCGGGCGCGAATTCGCGGTGCTGCGCGCGCTCGGCCTGCTGCCGGGCGAGCTGCTGCGCCTGCTCGCCATCGAATGCGGCCTGCTCGGGCTGGCCGCCGGGCTGCTGGCGCTGCCGCTCGGCGGACTGACCGGCCTGATCCTGACCGACATCGTCAACCGCCGCGCCTTCGGCTGGTCGCTGCCGCTGACGCTGCCGCTCGATGCGCTCGTGCAGACCGTGCTGCTCGCGGTCATCGCCGCGCTCGCTGCCGGCCTGTACCCGGCCTGGCGGCTGGCACGCACGCCGCCGGCCGCAGCGCTGCGCGAGGAATGAAAGAGGAATGAACGAGGAATGAAAGCGATGCGCCCGCTCAGCCGGCTGCCGCGCTGGCGTCCGTTCACCGTCCTCGTCGCCGTGCTCGCCGGCACGGGGCTCTGGCTCTGGCACAGCGGCCACCCGCCACCACCGGCCCCGCCACCGGCCACCGCCGTCTCGGCTGCCCTCGGCGGCGGCAGCGACGGCGCCTGGGCACGCGCATACGCGCCGCGCCCCTTCACGTTTCCGGCCGATCACGGCGCGCACGCGGACTTCCGCAACGAATGGTGGTACGTGACCGGTCACCTGCGCGCCGCCGATGGCCGCCGCTTCGGCTACCAGTTCACGCTGTTCCGCATCGGCCTCCACCCCGGCCCGCTGCCGGCCGACTCGGCCTGGCGCGCGCAGCAGTGGTACCTCGGCCACTTCGCGGTCTCGGATCTCGACGGCGGCCGGCATCAGGCCCGCGAACGCTACAGCCGCGCCGCGCTCGGCCTCGCCGGTGCCACCCGCGAACCGCTGGCGATCTGGCTCGAGGACTGGCGCCTCGACGGCGGTCCCGATGCCGGCTTCCCGATGCGCCTGCGCGCCCGTGACGGCGGCCTGTCGCTCGATCTGCAGCTCACGCCGCTCGCACCCGTGGTGCTGCAGGGTGAGGACGGCCTGAGCCGCAAGAGCAGCGAGCCCGGCAACGCCTCGTACTACTACTCGTTCCCGCGCCTCGCGAGCCGCGGCACGCTGAGCCTCGATGGCCGGAACCCCGCGCTCGCGGTCGAGGGCACGAGCTGGCTCGATCGCGAATGGAGCACCAGCGCGCTCGGCCCCGGCCAGAGCGGCTGGGACTGGTTCGCGCTGCAGCTCGCCGACGGCCGCAACCTGATGCTGTACCGCCTGCGCCGCAGCGACGGCACGACCGACCCGCACTCGGCCGGCACCCTGAGTGATGCCACCGGCCGCACGACGCGCCTCTCCGCCTCCGGCTTCACCCTCACCCCCGAAGGCCGCTGGACCAGCCCCGACGGTGCCGCGCACTACCCGGCCGGCTGGCGGCTGGACATCCCGTCGCTCGGGCTGAAGCTGCACGTGCGCCCGCAGCTTGCCGATCAGGAGATGCGGCTGTCGGTGCGCTACTGGGAAGGCGCGGTCGCCGTCGACGGCCACGATGCGCAAGGCCCCGTGCACGGCGAGGGCTATCTGGAGATGACGCGCTACGAGGACGGGCCGGCCGCGCCCTGAGGCCGGGGCAGCGGCGGGATGCTCGACGGGATCGGGCATGCCGCACGCGG
>NZ_DAOLKE010000009.1:2498-29170 GCF_035331805.1 Plasticicumulans sp.
CAGCCCCCGCTCAGCCCGCCCGCAGCACCGCCTGCGCATCGGCCGGCCCCAGCCACTGCGCCAGCGCGCGTTCGAGGTCCTCGGGCGTGAACGGCTTGCTGACGTAGTCGTCCATGCCGGCCTGCAGATAGCGTTCGCGATCACCATGCACGGCGTGCGCGGTCAGCGCGATGATCGGCGTGTGCGCGCGGTCGAGCTCCTGCTCCAGCCGGCGGATTTCGGCGGTGGCGCCGATGCCGTCGAGCACCGGCATCTGGCCATCCATGAAGATCATGTCCCAGTGGCCGTCGCGCCAGGCCTCGACCGCGGCGCGGCCGTCGGTGACGGCGTGCACCTCGCAGCCGAGTTCGCCGAGGATGATGCACGCGACCTCCTCGTTGATCGGGTTGTCCTCGGCGAGCAGCACGCGCGCCCGCAATGCCTTCGGCTGCGTCAGCAGCGTGACCGCCGGCGGGGGTGGATCGGTGGCGGCCGCAGGGGCGAGGCTGGCAATGCTCGCGGCCAGCGCGCGCAGCAGCGGCCGGGCGCGCAGCGGCAGCGCCAGCGCCACGCAGCGCCCGAATTCGCAGCCCGGCGCCGTGGCATCGGCGGCGTGCAGCAGCACCAGCCCGAGCGCCTGCGTGCCGGGGTGGGCGGCGAAGTCGCTGCTGCCGAGATCGGGCAGGCGCTCACCGACCACCGCCACCTGGAACGGCTCGCCGGCCGCGGCCGCGCCGGCGATCAGCGCCAGGGCTTCGGCGGCGCTGTCGACATCGGTGCCGTGTGCGCCCCAGAGCCGGAAGAAGCGGTGGATCGGCTCGCGCACGGCGCCGAGGCCGACCAGCAGCACGCGGGCGCTGCGCAGCGCGTGCTCCTCCAGCGCCGCCGGCGTCTGCACGCGGCGCAGCTGCACGGCGAACCAGAAGGTCGAGCCGGCATCGGGCGCGCTGCTCAGGCCGATGTGCCCGCCCATGCGCTGCACGATCTGGCGGGCGATGGTCAGGCCGAGGCCGGTGCCGCCGTAGCGACGGGTGGCGGAGGTGTCGGTCTGCGTGAAGGCTTCGAAGATGCGCGCCTGGTCGGCCGGGGCGATGCCGATGCCGGTGTCGATGACCTCGCAGCCGATCGTGACCTCGGGACCGGCACCGGGCAGCGCATCGACGTGCACGGTGATCGAGCCGTGCGGCGTGAACTTGATGGCGTTGGCGAGCAGGTTGCCGAGCACCTGCGCGAGCCGCCCGGGATCGCCGATCACGCGCCGCGGCAGGTGCGGGGCGTAGTCGGCGCGAAACGCCAGGCCGTGGCGGCGGGCATCCTCGGCGTAGAGCTCGATGGTCTGCTCCAGATGCTCGCGCAGCGCGAATTCCTCGGCGTCGAGTTCGAGGCGCCCGGCCTCGATCTTCGACTGGTCGAGGATGTCGTTGATGATGCCGAGCAGCGTGCGCCCGGAGCGCTGGATCATGGTCGAGAGGTGGCGCTGGCGATGATCGAGCGCGGTGTGCAGCAGCAGCTCGGCCATGCCGAGCAGGCCGTTCATCGGCGTGCGGATCTCGTGGCTGATGCTGGCGAGGAACTGCGTCTTGGCGAGGCTCGCCGCCTCGGCCCGCTCCTTCTCGCTGCGCAGCTCCCCGACCATCGACTGCAGCTCGCGGTTGGCCCCGGAGAGCTCCTGCGTGCGGTGCTCGACCTCGGCGCCGAGACGCTCGGCCAGCCGCGCCAGTTCGAGGTCGCGCTGGCGGATCTGTTCGAGCATGTCGTTGAAGCCGCGCACCAGTGCCCCGGTCTCGTCATCGGCATCGTGATGCACGCGCACGCTGTAGTCGCGCTGCTCGCGCACGCGCTGGGTCGCGGCGTGCAGCGCGAGCAGCGGCTCGGAGATCAGGCGCTGCAGCTTGGCGGCGATCAGCACCGCGAACGTGAAGGTGGTCAGCATCATCATCAGCAGCAGCAGCGAGTAGCGCCCGAGGCTCGCGTACAGCTCGCCGAAGTCGGCGGCGAGCTGCAGCGTGCCGACGCGCCGCCATTCGAGCAGCACCGGGCGCTGGTAGTGGATGAGCTGGCCGGCCTCCTGGAACACGCCGGTCTCGCTGTCGCCGGGCGGCGGGTAGTCCGGGATGCGCGCGTCGTGCTCGCGGCGGAACTCGGCGAACACGCTGCCGTCGGGGTTGCGCAGCTGCGCGTAGACGATGTTGCCCTTGCTGCGCAGGGCTTCGAGCATGTCGTAGGCGGTGACGGGATCGCTGAGCGACATCGGCCCGCGGGCGCTGGCAGCGATCACGTCGGCGAGCGCGGCGAGCTGCTGGCGGGTCGAGCGCTCCAGCGTCAGCGCCTCGTTGACCACCATCACCAGCGTCGCCAGCGCCAGCACGCTGCCGGTGGTCAGCAGCATGATCGCCATGAGCTTGTTGCGGATGGACAGACGCTTGAAATCGAACATGGCTGCCTGCGGACGACGGGCGTGCGCCGATTCTACGCATGCCCGCCCGCCGCGCGCGCCGGGCATACTCGGCGCATGAGCGACCACGCCCCCGAATCCGGTCCGCGCCGCCGCCTGCGCCTGCGCACGCTGCTGCTGGCCCTGCCGCTCGCCGGCCTGCTGCTGTCGCTGCTGCTGGTGCTGCCGCTGCGCTGGCTCGCGCCCGTGACCAGCGCGTTCATGATCGCCGTACGCCTCGACGACGAGGCCGGACGCTGGCCGGAATACCGCTGGGTGCCGTACGAGGCGATTTCGGCGCAGCTCGCGCTGGCCGTGCTCGCCGGCGAGGACCAGCGCTTCGCCGAGCATCACGGCTTCGATACCGTCGAGATCGAGCGCGCACTGAGCGCGGCCGATCAGGGCGGCAAGCTGCGCGGGGCGAGCACGATCAGCCAGCAGGTGGCGAAGAACCTGTTCCTGTGGTCCGGGCGCAGCTACGTGCGCAAGGCCCTGGAGGCCTGGTTCACGCTGCTGATCGAGGCCTGCTGGAGCAAGCGGCGCATCCTGGAGATGCACCTGAACCTCGCGCAGTACGGTCCGCGCACCTTCGGCGCCGAGGCCGCCGCGCAGCGCTTCTTCGGCAAGCCGGCCTGGGACCTCGACGCCGGCGAGGCCGCACGGCTGGCGGCGGTGCTGCCGAATCCGCGGCTGTACCGGGTCGAGGCACCGAACGCCACGGTGCGCACCCGCGAACGCCACATCCGCACGCAGATGCGCAATCTGGGTGGCACGGGCTTTCTGGATCGCCTGAGCGAGTGAACCGCATGACCGACACCAACACCGACACCGGCACCGACGCCGTAAAGAACCCCGCCCCCGCCGCCCGCCCGCGCATCGAGATCGTCTACTGCACGCAGTGCCGCTGGCTGCTGCGCGCCGCGTGGCTCGCGCAGGAGCTGCTCAGCACCTTCGATACCGATCTCGGCGAGGTGGCGCTGATTCCCGGCACCGGCGGCGTGTTCGAGATGCGCTGCGACGGCGTGACGATCTGGTCGCGCAAGGCCGAGGGACGCTTCCCGGAGGCCAAGGAGGTCAAGCAGCGCGTGCGCGATTGCATCGACCCCGGGCGCGATCTCGGCCACAGCGACCGGCCGCGCACCGGCTGAGCAGCCATGCGCCCGTGATTCCTGCACCGGTGCGATAATCGCCGTCATCCGCACCGGCGTGCATGCCCGTTTTCCGCTTCCCGCTCCTGTCCGAGGTCTGCCTCCGATGACGACCAACCCGCCCGCCGCTGCCCGGCGCCCGGTGTCGCCCCGGCTCTGGAACATGCTGGGTTTCCTCGCCTGCCTGGCCGGCATGATGTACGCGCTGTACGCGCAATACTTCCTGCACCTCGAACCCTGTCCGCTCTGCATCTTCCAGCGCATCGCGCTGATCGCGCTCGGCGCGGTGTTCATCATCGCCGCGCTGCACGATCCGCAGGGCTGGGGCTCGCGCATCTATGCGCTGCTGATCCTGCTCGTCGCCGCTGCCGGCGCGGCGATCGCCGCGCGCCACGCCTGGCTGCAGAGCCTGCCGCCCGAGCAGGTGCCGGCCTGCGGGCCGGGACTCGATTACCTGTGGCAGAACTTCCCGATCGCCGACCTGCTGAACACCGTGCTCCGGGGCAGCGGCGAGTGCGCGAAGATCGACTGGGAGCTGTTCCACCTGTCGATGCCGTGGTGGACGCTGTTCATGTTCGTCGGCCTCGGTCTGGCCGGTTTCGTGCGCAACCTGCTCGGCACGCGCTGAGCGCCCCGCCCCTGATCCGGAGATGCCTGCATGAGCGCTGTCGAAACCGGTCTCGCCCGCACCCCGCTCCACGACCTGCACCTCGAACTCGGCGCGAGAATGGTGCCGTTCGCCGGCTACTCGATGCCGGTGCAATACCCCGCCGGCGTGCTGAAGGAGCACCAGCACACGCGCATGGCCGCCGGCCTGTTCGATGTCTCGCACATGGGCCAGGTGCGCCTCGACGGTGCACAGGCCGCCGCCGCGCTCGAAACCCTGGTGCCGGTCGACGTGCTCGGCCTGCCGGCCGGGCGCCAGCGCTACGCCGTATTCACGAACGACGCCGGCGGCATCCTCGATGACCTGATGATCGTCAACGCCGGCGATCACCTGTTCCTCGTCGTCAACGCCGCGTGCAAGGCGCAGGACCTCGCGCACCTGCGCGCGCGGCTCGAACCGGCGGTCACGGTCACGGAACTCGCCGACCGCGCACTGCTCGCGCTGCAGGGGCCGGCCGCCGCCGAGGTGTTCCTGCGTCTGGCCCCGGCCGCCGCCGGCATGAAGTTCATGGACTTCCGCACGCTGGAGGTCGCCGGCATCCCGTGTTTCGCGAGCCGCTCCGGCTATACCGGCGAGGACGGCTTCGAGATCTCGGTGCCGGCTGCCCGCGCCGTCGAACTGGCGCGTGCGCTGCTCGCCGAGCCCGAGGTCGCGCCGATCGGTCTCGGCGCGCGCGATTCGCTGCGCCTCGAAGCCGGGCTCTGCCTGTACGGCCACGAACTCGACCCGACGACGACCCCCATCGAGGCGGCGATCGGCTGGGCGATCCAGAAGGTGCGGCGCACGGGCGGTGCGCGCGCCGGCGGGTTTCCGGGCGCGGACACCATCCTCGCGCAGTTCGACGCCGGCACGGCGCGGCTGCGCGTCGGCCTTGCCGGCAGCACGCGCGCGCCGGTGCGCGAGGGGGCACCGCTGCTCGATGCCGGCGGCCGCGAGGTCGGCTGCGTCACCAGCGGCAGCTTCGGCCCGAGCGCCGGCCAGCCGGTGGCGATGGCCTACGTCGAGACCGCGAGCGCAGCCCCCGGCACGGAGCTTTCCGCCCTCGTGCGCGGCCGGCCGGTGCCGATGACGGTCACGACGATGCCGTTCGTGCCGCAGCGCTATCACCGCGGCTGACGCGCCTTCAGAACCTGCCCGCCGGAAACGACACAGCCCGGCCGCAGCCGGGCTGTTGCAGGCGGGAAGACCGCGTCGCCGCGGCTTATTCGGCCGGTGCGACCGCGTCGACCATCTTCTGCAGCTCGCCGTTCTGGTACAGCTCGACGGTGATGTCGCAGCCGCCGACGAGTTCGCCGGCGATGTAGATCTGCGGGAAGGTCGGCCAGTCGGCGTAGCGCGGCAGGTTCTGGAAGATTTCCGGGTCTTCGAGCACGTTCACGTACGCGAACGGCTTGCCGGTGCCGGCGAGCGCCTGGGCCGCGCGCATCGAGAAGCCGCACTGCGGGAACTGCGGCGTGCCCTTCATATAAATGAGCACGGGGTTGTTCTTGACCTGTTCATCGATGCGCTTGAGGACGTCGTCCATCGTTCTTTACCTCTGCGGCGCGCCGGGCGGTCCCGGCGCTCTGGGGAACGGGGCGGCAGTGTACGCGCACGCCGGACGCGGACAAGCACACGCCCCGCAGGGGAATCAGCTTCGCGAGCCGCGAACCGGGTCGACGTTGAGCTGGAACCACAGTTCGAACAGCGCGGCGTGCCAGAGCTTGCTGCCCTGCAGCCGCGTCATCCAGGCTTCGGGCGCTGCGAACAGCGTGTCGAGGTACTCCCGACGGAACACGCCGCGCGCGCGCGCCGCCGGGGTATCGAGCACGCCGTGCATGAAGTCGAGGAACTCGCCGCGCACGTATTTGAGCGCCGGCACCGGGAAGTAACCCTTCGGCCGGTCGATGACGCCGTCCGGGATGCGCCCGCGCGCGAGGCGCTTGAGGATGCCCTTGCCGCCCTCGGCGAGCTTGAGCGCCGGCGGCACCTGCATCGCCAGCTCGACCAGCTCGTGATCGAGGAAGGGCACGCGCGCCTCCAGCCCCCAGGCCATGGTCATGTTGTCGACGCGCTTGACCGGGTCATCGACGATCAGCGTCGTCACGTCCATGCGCAGCACGCGATCGAGGTAGGTGTCGGCCCCGGGCGCTTCGAGCAGGCGCCGGATGTGCTCGCTGCTGTGATCGGCCCCGTGCCAGTGCGGCTCGACCGCCTGCAGGAACTCCGCGTGATCGCGGTCGAAGTAGCGCGACGCGAAGCGCGCGAGGCTGTCCTCGCCCTCGGCCGCGGCCATCTGCGGATACCAGAAGTAGCCGGCGAAGACCTCGTCGGCCCCCTGCCCGCTCTGCACGACCTTGACGTGCTTCGAGACCTGCTCGGACAGCAGGAAGAAGGCCACCGCGTCCTGGCCGACCATCGGCTCGGCCATGCAGGTGACGGCCTCGGGCAGGCGCTTGAGCACCTCGCCGTTCGGGATCAGGAACTTGTGGTGATCGGTCGCGTAGCGCGCGACCACCTGATCGGAATACTCGAACTCCGAGCCCTTCTCCTCGGGCTGGTCCTCGAAGCCGACCGAGAAGGTCAGCAGCTTCTCCTTGCCGGCCTCGGCGAGCAGCGCCACCAGCAGGCTGGAATCGAGCCCGCCCGAGAGCAGCACGCCGACCGGCACGTCGGCGACATCCATGCGCCGGCGCACGGCGGTGAGCAGGCGCTCGTGCACGGCTTCGAGCCATTCGTCGTCGGACCTCGCCATGACCGGACGTGCGGCGGCGAGCGTCCAGTAGGTCTGCTGACGCTCGCGGCCATCGGCAAGGATGGTCAGCGTCGTGGCCGGCGGCAGCTTGCGCACGCCGGCGAGCACCGTGCGCGGGGCCGGCACCACGGCGTGCAGCGTCAGCTGGAAGTGCAGCGCGACCGGATCGACCCCGGTGTCGATGTCGGCGGCTTCGAGCAGCGCCTGCACGTTCGACGCGAAGCGGAAGGCCGCCGGCGTGCGCGCGTAGTACAGCGGCTTGATGCCGAGCCGGTCGCGGGCGAGGAACAGCTCCTGCGTGCGCAGGTTGCGGATCGCGAACGCGAACATGCCGATCAGGCGCTCGACGCAGCGCTCGCCCCACTCGGCGTAGGCCTTCAGGATCACCTCGGTGTCGCCGCTCGATGCGAACGTGTGGCCGCGCCCCTGCAGCTCGGCGCGCAGCTCGCGGTAGTTGTAGATCGTGCCGTTGAACACGATCGCGAGCCCGGCGGCGGCATCGAGCATCGGCTGGTTCGAGCGCGCCGAGAGGTCGATGATCGCGAGGCGCCGGTGGCCGAAGGCGAGCGGGCCGTCCTGCCAGTGCCCGGCGCTGTCCGGCCCGCGGCGCGCGAGCCGGTCGGTCATGCGCTGCAGCAGGTCGGGGTCGGGACGATTGCCGTCTAGGCGCAGTTCGCCGCAGATGCCGCACATGTCGTCGCCAGCTCCGTATCGGTATCCGAGGGGGGCGGCCAGCCTAGCACGCACCCTGCGCGCGCGGCCGTCGTTGAACTGACATACCCGCCTGCATAGACTCCGCGGCGTGTCCTCCCCCCGCCGAATCCGGGAACACGGGCCCGGCGCCCGGGTTCCCATTCCCTGCGGTCCGCCGCAACGCTCGCCCCGCCGTTCCGTAGCGGTCATTCCCTGAAAACGAGCCTCAAGCCACAAGGAGACACCGACCATGGCCCATGAACTGCCCGCCCTGCCGTACGCGAAGGATGCCCTGCAGCCGCACATCTCCGCGGAAACGCTGGAGTATCACTACGGCAAGCATCACAACGCCTACGTCACCAACCTCAACAACCTGATCAAGGGCACCGACTTCGAGACGCTGAGCCTTGAGGACATCGTGCTGAAGTCCTCCGGCGGCATCTTCAACAACGCCGCGCAGGTCTGGAACCACACCTTCTACTGGAACTGCCTGTCGCCGAACGGCGGCGGTGAACCCGCGGGCGCGCTCGCCGCTGCGATCAACGCCAAGTTCGGTTCGTTCGCGGCCTTCAAGGAAGAATTCAGCAAGTGCGCGGTCGGCACCTTCGGCTCCGGCTGGGCCTGGCTGGTCAAGAACGCCGACGGCTCGGTCGAGCTGATGAGCACCTCGAACGCCGGCACGCCGATGACCTCGGGCAAGACCGCGCTGCTGACCTGCGACGTCTGGGAGCACGCCTACTACATCGACTACCGCAACCTGCGGCCGAAGTACGTCGAGGCCTTCTGGAACCTGGTCAACTGGGAGTTCGCCGCGGCGCAGTACGGCGCCTGAACCCGGCGGGCGCCACCCGGCGCCCCGCCACCGCCTCCCCCATGACGGGCCGGTCCTCCGGCCCGTCTGCTTTTGCGGGGCCGGCGTCACCGGCTGTCACGCCGCTGGCACAGCCACGCGGGCGCGCATGCAGCGTCCGGTCATTCCCGCACCACGGCTTCAGCTGCAAGCCACTGATCCGTCATGGTCAGACCAGAATGGCACCAGCGTTGCAGGGGTAAGCGTGTTCCGTACCGGCAACGGACATCATCCAGACCACGGCAGCGGTCGCCCCGGAAAGGGCCTCACAGAACCGCGCCCGTCACCACCACACACCTGGGCGCTGACCATCAGGGATCGGGAGGAGAGTCGTCTCACCATGCGTACGGATCACCAACTGCTGGAACAACTGCTGGAACTGCACGAGCCGTGGGAAATCCGCGCCGTGCGCACCGACATCCATGGCCGTCGCTGCGAGGTCGAGGTCGGGCTGGCCGCGCCGCGCACCTGGTTCGGCCTGGTGCGCAAGCCTTCGGCCCCGGCCGTCGAGCGCGGCGAATGGCGGCACCTGAACCTCGCCGGCTTCCGTTACGTCGTGCGCGTGGTCGCGCCGGCGAGCGTCAGCCTCGAGCGCTACGAATGGACCGGCGAGCCGGAGCAGCCGTTCACGCGCGCGATGTCGGCGCGCCTGACGCGGCTGCTCGCCGAAGGCGTCAGCCTCGAAGGCATCTGCCGGCTGTTCGGCGTCGACCCGGGCGAGATCTGGCGGCTCAAGCGCAGCCTCGAAACCCGCAGCGTGCGGGTCAGTCCGCTCGACGCCGCAGGCGCGGCGCCCGACACCGGCGCGGGTCCGGCCGCCGGAGCGGCGCCCGGCCTGCCCGAGGCCGACGATCCGGTCTGGGGCCGGCTCGCCGGCGGCGACATCAGCATCGACATCGGCGTGCTGAGCCTCAAGCTGCTGCTGACGCGCGTGCGCAGCCAGTACGAGGCCATGCCCGATGACGAATCGCGACGGCTGAAGGCGCGCGAGCTGCACCGTTTCTTCGTCAAGAACCTGCGCATGCTCGGTGCCGAACTGCAGCAGCTGCGCGCCAGCGCCCTCAGGGAGGAAGCGTGATGATGAACTCCGGTACGACGCTGCCGGTCCGCGCACCGGGCGCCGACCTCGGCGATCTGCTCGACGTGGACGCGGTGTCGGCGCTGATCCTCGCCGGCGAACGCCTGCTGCTCGCCGGTGACGAGGCCCTGCTGGCACGCCTGCCGCGCGGCACCTGGATCGGCGGCACGATCCCGTACTTCGTCGCGGCCGACGGCGGCACCAGCAGCCGCGAGCGGCTGTTCTGCACGCGGCTGCCGGCCGAGGTCGAGGTCGATTCGATCCGGCTCTACGACGCGGCGAGCCTCGCGCACGTCTGCGCCGACGCGCCGGCCGAGGGCTTCTCGGTGATGATCCTGCCGGCGTTCTCGGAGGTGCATTCGCTGTTCGCGCGCAACGCGCCGAACTACGAGGACATGTACCTGAAGCCGCTGATCGGCTGGATCGCCGGCGTGCATCTCGACGACCTCGGCCGCGCCACGCCGAAGGTGTTCGACGGCAGCCGCGGCGAGGGCTGCGAGGAACGCGCGGTCGTGCTGCATGCGCGCCTGCCCGAACCGCGCTACGCGCGCATCGAGATCGTCAACCTGTTTCGCCCCGGCAGCGGCCCCGGCCTGCGCTTCACCGACAAGGGCTTCTCGGCGGCGAAGGTGCTGGTCGATGGCGTCGAGCAGGATTTCGCCGCCTGGCTGCGCCGTCAGGGCACCGACACGCGCCTGCCGCTGGTCGCCGACTACTGCGGCGCGATGGTCAACGTCAGCATCAAGAGCGTCGAGGCCGGGCGCGTCGATTTCTACGCGCCGGTGTTCCCGGACATCGAGTACCGCATCGCCGCGCCGATCGACGACTACGTCGCCCGCTTCCTCGCCGCGCTGCCGGCCGACGTGCCGCCGGTGACCTTCAGCTGCAACTGCATCCTGAACTACCTGTACTCGAACCTCGAAGGCCGGCACACCGGCCCGATGCGCGGGCCGGCGACCTTCGGCGAGATCGCCTACCAGCTGCTGAACCAGACGCTGGTGTACCTGACGATCGAGGGCTGACGGCGAAGGCGGTCCGGACACGGCGCGCGGGCTTTTGCGCGCGCGCCGTGCGGTGTACCTTGCGCGCCTTCGCGCCGCGCAGCCCCCGCAGGAATCCCGCCATGTCCGAAACCCGCTTCGTCGTCGAGCCCGGCGGCCGGCTGACCGGCCGCATCCGCGTGCCGGGTGACAAGTCGATCTCGCACCGCTCGATCATGTTCGGATCGCTGGCCGATGGCGTCACCGAGGTCAGCGGCTTCCTCGAAGGCGAGGACTGCCTGGCGACGCTGAACGCCTTCCGCGCGATGGGCGTGCGCATCGACGGCCCTGCGGCCGGGCGCGTCACCATCCACGGCGTCGGCCTGCACGGTCTGAAGCCACCGGCCGGGCCGCTCGACATGGGCAACTCCGGCACCTCGATGCGGCTGATGAGCGGCATCCTGTCCGGCCAGGCCTTCGACACGGTGCTGACCGGCGACGCCTCGCTGTCGAAGCGGCCGATGAAGCGCGTGACCGCGCCGCTCGCGCAGATGGGCGCGCGCATCGAAACCACCGAGCGCGGCACGGCACCGCTTCACATCCGCGGTGCGAGCGGGCTGCACGGCATCGACTACGTGCTGCCGATGGCGAGTGCGCAGGTCAAGTCCTGCCTGCTGCTCGCCGGCCTGTACGCGAGCGGCACGACGCGCGTGACCGAACCGGCACCGACGCGCGATCACACCGAACGCATGCTCGAAGGCTTCGGCTATCCGCTCGTGCGCGAGGGCGAGCGCACGTTCTCGGTCGGCGGCGGCCACCGGCTCGGCGCGACCGCGATCGACGTGCCGGCCGACATCTCCTCGGCGGCCTTCTTCCTGGTCGGGGCCAGCATCGCGCCGGGCTCGGATCTCACGCTCGAACACGTCGGCATCAATCCGACGCGCACCGGCGTCATCGACATCCTGCGGCTGATGGGCGCCGACATCGAGGTGCAGGACCCGCGCACCGTCGGCGGCGAGCCGGTCGCCGACCTGCGCGTGCGCGCCGCGCCGCTGCGGGGCATCCGCATTCCCGAGGCCCTCGTGCCGCTCGCGATCGACGAGTTCCCGGTGCTGTTCGTCGCCGCCGCCTGCGCCGCGGGCGAAACCGTGCTGACCGGAGCCGAGGAACTGCGTGCCAAGGAATCCGACCGCATCCAGGTCATGGCCGACGGCCTCGTGGCGATGGGGATTGACGCGCGCCCGACCGCCGACGGCATCGTCATCCAGGGCGGCGCCTTCGCGCGCGGCGCCGAGATCGCCACGCACCACGACCACCGCATCGCGATGAGCTTCACGATCGCCGGCCTGCGCGGCGCCGGCACGCACGTGATCCGCGACGCCGGCTTCGTCGACACCTCGTTCCCGGGCTTCGTCGAACTGGCGCGCACGGCCGGCATCGACGTGCGCGCGGAGCGCAGCGCATGAAGGAAACCGTGCCGGTCATCGCCGTCGACGGCCCGAGCGGCGTCGGCAAGGGCACGCTGTGCCGGAGCCTCGCCGAAGCCCTCGGCTTTCACCTGCTCGATTCCGGCTCGCTGTACCGGCTGACGGCGCTCGCCGCCGCCCGCGCCGGCCTGCGCGACGACGATGCCGGCGGGCTCGCGCAGGTGGCCGCAACGCTCGACGTGCGCTTCGACAGCGGTGAGGACGATCTCGTCGTCCTGCTCGCCGGCGAGGACGTGACCGCTGCGATCCGCACCGAATCGGCCGGCATGGCAGCCTCGAAGGTCGCCATCGTGCCCGAGGTGCGCGCCGCGCTGCTGCAGCGCCAGCGCGATTTCCGCCGCGCGCCCGGCCTGGTCGCCGACGGCCGCGACATGGGCACGGTCGTGTTTCCCGATGCCCCGCTGAAGATCTTTCTGGTCGCAAGCCCCGCCGAACGCGCGCGGCGCCGACATAAGCAGTTGAGCGAGAAGGGAGTCGATGCTAACCTCGCCGCGCTCGAAACGGAGATCGCCGAGCGCGACGCCCGTGACGCGGGGCGCGCCAGCGCGCCGCTGAAACCGGCGCCGGATGCGGTGATCCTCGATACCGATGACCTCGGCATCGATGCCGTCCGCGACCGCGCGCTGGCGCTGGTCGCCGGACGTCTGCACGTTCCCGGGCAGCAGGACCGGTCCTGAAAAACCGGTCAGGGGTTTCGCAGCGGCCTGATTCGAGCCGCGGCGAAACGGCAGTGAAACGGTGGCGCGCTGACAACGTGCCGACAACGCAACCGAAAACCCGAACAGGCCCTGCCTGTGAAGGTTCTTCATTTTCTTCCGGGTTCCAACACATGTCCGAAAGTTTTGCCGAGCTGTTTGAACAGAGCCTGTCCCAGAGCCAGATGGTCCCGGGTTCCATC
The DNA here is from genome assembly GCF_035331805.1 of Plasticicumulans sp. Classification (NCBI taxonomy): domain Bacteria; kingdom Pseudomonadati; phylum Pseudomonadota; class Gammaproteobacteria; family Candidatus Competibacteraceae; genus Plasticicumulans; species Plasticicumulans sp. The sequence goes on from NZ_DAOLKE010000009.1 coordinate 15,447, forward strand.
GTCATGGGCAAGGTCGTGGACATCCGCGGCGATTCGGTGGTCGTCAACGCCGGCCTGAAGTCCGAGGGTCTGATCCCGCTCGAACAGTTCCTGAACGACGACGGCGTCATCGAAGTCAAGATCGGTGACGAGGTCGAAGTCGCGCTCGATGCGATCGAGGACGGCTTCGGCGAAACCCGCCTGTCGCGCGAGAAGGCCAAGCGCGCCCGCGTCTGGAGCGTGCTCGAAGGCGCCTTCGAAGGCGACGAGATCGTGCGCGGCACGATCAGCGGCAAGGTCAAGGGTGGCTTCACGGTCGACATCGGCGAGATCCGCGCCTTCCTGCCGGGTTCGCTGGTCGACGTGCGTCCGGTGCGCGACGCCGCCTACCTCGAAGGCAAGGAACTCGAATTCAAGGTCATCAAGCTCGACCGCCGTCGCAACAACGTCGTGGTCTCGCGCCGCGCCGTGGTCGAGCAGGAGTACAGCGCCGAGCGCGAGGCGCTGCTCGAAAGCCTGCAGGAAGGCCAGATCGTCAAGGGCGTGGTCAAGAACCTCACCGATTACGGTGCGTTCCTCGACCTCGGCGGCATCGACGGCCTGCTGCACATCACCGACATGGCGTGGAAGCGCGTCAAGCACCCGTCCGAAGTCGTCGCCGTCGGTGACGAGGTCGAGGTCAAGGTGCTGAAGTTCGACCGCGAGCGCAACCGCGTCTCGCTCGGCCTGAAGCAGCTCGGCGACGATCCGTGGGTCGCACTCGCCCGCCGCTACCCGGTCGGCACCCGCCTGTTCGGCAAGGTCACGAACATCGCCGACTACGGCTGCTTCGTCGAGATCGAGGAAGGCGTCGAGGGTCTGGTCCACGTCTCCGAAATGGACTGGACCAACAAGAACGTCAACCCGGGCAAGGTCGTCAGCATCGGCGACGAAGTCGAGATCATGGTGCTCGACATCGACGAGGACCGCCGCCGCATCTCGCTCGGCATGAAGCAGTGCCAGCCGAACCCGTGGGACGAGTTCTGCGCGACCCACAACAAGGGCGATCGCGTCAGCGGCAAGATCAAGTCGATCACCGACTTCGGCATCTTCATCGGTCTCGACGGCGGCATCGACGGCCTCGTGCACCTGTCCGACATCTCCTGGAACGTCCCCGGCGAAGAGGCCGTGCGTGACTACAAGAAGGGCCAGGAAGTCGAGGCGGTCGTGCTCGCCGTGGATCCGGAGCGCGAGCGCATCTCGCTCGGCATCAAGCAGCTCGAGAAGGATCCGTTCTCGAACTTCGTCGCCGACAACCCGAAGGGCAGCATCGTCAAGGGCCGTGTCGCCTCGGTCGATGCCCGCGGCGCGGTGATCGATCTCGGCAACGGCGTCGAAGGCACGCTGCGTGTCTCCGAACTGGCGCGCGAGCGCATCGAGGATGCCCGCACGGTGCTGAAGGACGGCGAGGAGATCGAGGCCAAGTTCATCGGCGTCGATCGCAAGAACCGCACGATCACGCTGTCGATCAAGGCCAAGGAATACGCCGAGGAAGCCGAGGTGCTGCAGGACTACAGCCGCAAGTCCGCCACCGGCGCGACGCTCGGCGACCTGCTGAAGGAGCAGATGGGTCGCGAGGACTGATCCCGCGCGAGCCCGCGGTCCGGGACGGCATCGGCACCGTCCCGGACCACTCCATGGCGGCATCCGCCGCTGCCCCGCAGAACCGCCGGAACCCCATTTTTCGAGTACTGCCGGAACATCATCCATGACCAAATCGGAACTGATCGAACTGCTGGCCCGCAAGCAGAGCCACCTCAGTTACAAGGACGTCGAAAACGCCGCCAAGGTGATGATCGAACAGATGAGCCAGTCGCTGTCGGGCGGTGACCGCATCGAAATCCGCGGCTTCGGCAGTTTCTCGCTGCATTTCCGGCCGCCGCGCGTCGGTCGCAATCCCAAGACCGGCGACGCCGTGACGCTGCCCGGCAAGTTCGTGCCGCACTTCAAGCCCGGCAAGGAACTGCGCGAGCGCGTCAACGCCTCGATCGAAAACGACGATCCGCGCCCGACCGCCCGCATCGCCGAACCGGCCTGAACACCCGTCCTCGTGCGGACGGCATGCCGGTAGCGGTGCCGTCCGTGCTGTCCTGAGCCAATTTCCGTCTGTCCCCGACGCCGGGATGGCGTCCGTCCTGCTGCCCGTGGAGCACCCTGATCCATGTTTCGCATCGTCGGCATCCTGCTGTTCCTGCTCGTGCTCGTCGTCGGCATCGAATTCTCGGCGGTCAACTCCGCGCCGGTGACCGTCAATTACCTGCTCGGCACGGTGTCACTGCCGCTGGCGCTGGTCGTGGTCGCTGCCTTCACGGTCGGCATCCTGGTCGCGGTCGCGGTCGGCACGCTGGCGATGGTGCCGCTGCGCCTGCGCGCCGCGTCGCTGCGCCGTGAGGTCGAGGCCCGGCAGTTCGAGATCGAGCGCCTGCGCGCCAGGCAGCCGGGCACCTGAGCCGGACCGCATGCTCGAACTGCTCTGGCTGCTGCTGCCGGTGGCGGCAGCCTCGGGCTGGTGGGCCGCGGCACGCAGTCTCGAGCGCAAGGAGACGCCGCCGAACGACGTATTCCGCGGCCTCAACTATCTGCTCGATGAGAAGCCCGATCGCGCCATCGAGGTCTTCGGCCGCATGGTCGAGGCCGACCCCGATGCCGTCGATATCCAGCTGACGCTCGGCAGCCTGTTCCGCCGGCGCGGCGAGGTCGACCGCGCGCTGCACATCCACAGCGAGCTGCTGCGCCGTGCGCAGCTGAGTGCCGGCCAGCGCGGCCGTGCGCGCCTCGAACTCGGTGAGGACTATCTGCGCGCAGGCCTGTTCGACCGCGCCGAGCAACTGTTCAGCGAACTGCTCGAACTTCCCGATTACCGCTCGCGGGCACTGGTACGACTGCTGTCGATCTACGAACAGGAGCGCGAGTGGCAGCGGGCACTCGACGCCTGCGACGAGGTCGAGCGGGCCACCGGCACGCCGATGCGCATCGTGGCCGCACATTACTGCTGCGAACTGGCCGAAGAGGCCGTGCGTGCCAGTGATCGCGCCACGGCCCGCAGCTGGCTCGACCGCGCCCTGGTCCATGACGAGCGCTGTGCGCGGGCCGCGATCCTGCGCGGCCGGCTGGAGCTTTCGGACGGCAATCCGGCGGGTGCGCTCGACGCCTATACGCGCGTGGTCACGCGAGCCCCGGAATACCTGCCCGAAGTGCTCGGCCCCCTGCAGCGCTGCTACGCGCAGCTCCACCGGCAGGCCGACTGGGTGACACTGCTGCGCGGCCTGGTCAACCAGTATCACGTCGGCAGTGTCACCGGAGCCCTCGCGCAGGCGCTGCGCGAACGGGAAGGTCCGGAGGCTGCGCTTGTCTTCCTCGAAGCCGAGGTCGCGCAGCACCCCTCGACCGAGGGGCTGCGCACGCTGATCGATCTGCGACTCGCCGCCGAGCAGCCGGCGCGCGCCGGGGACCTCGAACTGCTGCTGCGCATCGGCCGGCAGGTGACCGATCTCGGCCCGCGTTACCGCTGCGACAACTGCGGCTTCGTCGGACGCACGCTGCACTGGTCCTGTCCGGGCTGCAAGCGCTGGAACACCGTCAAGCCGATCCCCGATCGCCTGCGCCGCAATCCCTGAAGCCCCCGCCTGCCCGTCCCCCGCCGGAGATTCTGCCCCGATGACCACCCCGTCCCCGCAGGCGCGCGACCCGCGCCTGATCGTCGCGCTCGATTACCCGCAGGCCGCGCCGGCGCTGGCGCTGGCGGCACGGCTGGACCCGGCGCTGTGCCGGCTCAAGGTCGGCAAGGAACTGTTCACGGCCGCCGGACCGGCGCTGGTCGAGGCCCTGCAGCAGCGCGGCCATGAGGTGTTCCTCGACCTCAAGTTCCACGACATCCCGAACACCGTCGCCGGAGCCGTGCGCGCGGCCGCCGGGCTCGGGGTCTGGATGGTCAACGTCCATGCCTCGGGCGGACGGCGCATGCTCGAAGCCGCGCGCGCGGCCGTCGCTGCCCCGGTGCGTCCGCCGCTGCTGATCGCGGTGACGGTGCTGACCAGTCTGGAGCGTGCCGATCTCGCCGAAACCGGACTCGACATCGAGCCGGCCACGCAGGTCGACCGGCTGGCCGCGTTGTCGCGCGACTGCGGCCTCGATGGCGTGGTCTGCTCGGCGCAGGAAGCCGCCCGGCTGCGGGCGCTGTGCGGCCCGGCCTTCCGGCTGGTGACGCCCGGCATCCGGCCGGCGAGCAGCGAGGCCGGCGACCAGCGGCGCACGATGACCCCGGCCGACGCGCTCGCGGCCGGTGCCGATTATCTGGTCATCGGCCGGCCGGTCACCGGCGCGCCCGACCCGGCCGCTGCGCTCGCCGACATCGCTGCCGGGCTCGCAAATATCGGCAGGACATGAAGTTTCATCCATGCAACCGAAGTTTCAGGACGGCGATCTAGCCTGAACCCCGTCAGCCCTCCGGCTGACATGGCAGGGAAGCCTCAGGGTCCGGATCGCACCGGCCCCGCCTCCCGGCCATCCGGACATCCATCGGGAGGAATCCGTCATGAAGCTGTTCCATCACCTGCTCAAGCCGCTGCTGGGCTGCCTGCTCGGCCTGTGGTTCACCATTTCCGTTGCAGCCCCGCTCGACATCAACACCGCCACCGCCGCGGAACTCGCGACCGTCATGCAGAACGTCGGTCCGAAGAAGGCCGAGGCCATCGTCGCCTGGCGCGAACAGAACGGCCCGTTCAAGTCGGTCGATGAGCTGGAGAAGGTCCCGGGCATCGGACCGAAGATCGTCGAGGCCAACCGCGACCGGCTGACCGTCGACACGCCGGCCGCCGCTGCCACCCCGGCGCCGGCCCCGGCGATGCCTGCACCTGCGGCCGCTCCGGCTGCACCGGCAGCTCCGGTCAAGAAGCCTTAAGCCGTCTGCCGCGGGGCCGGCCGGTATACTCCGCCGGCCCCGCCGCCCTCTCGCCGGGCGGCGGGCCGTCCCCGTCACCCGGTATCCCCTCGCATGCTCAGGATGTTCCAGCCGCTGGAAGTGTTCATCGGCCTGCGTTACGTGCGGGCCAAACGCTCCAATCACTTCATCTCGTTCATCTCCGCGTCGTCGATGCTCGGCATCGCGCTCGGCATCACGGCGCTGATCACGGTGCTGTCGGTCATGAACGGCTTTCAGCAGGAGGTGCGCGAACGCATCCTGGCGATGACCGCGCACGCGACGATCTCCGGTGTCGCCGGCCGGCTCGATGACTGGCGCGAGGTGCGCAAGGCCGCCACCGCCAGCGCCGAGGTCGTCGCCAGCGCCCCGTACATCCGCGCCGAATCGATGCTGAGCGCCGGCAGCGCCACGGCCGGGACCATCGTCCAGGGCGTGCTGCCCGACGAGGAGCAGAGCGTCTCCGACATCGCCACCAAGATCACCGCCGGACGCTGGGACGATCTGCAGCCCGGGCGCTTCGGCATCGTGCTCGGGCGCTGGCTCGCGCAGCGCCTCGGCGTCGGCATCGGCGACAAGGTCACGGTGCTGGTGCCGCAGGCCAACGTCACGCCGGCCGGCGTGCTGCCGCGGCTGAAGCGCTTCGACGTGGTCGCGATCTTCGAATCCGGCATGTACGAGTACGACAGCGGACTGGCGCTGATCCACATCGATGACGCCGCGAAGCTGCTGCAGATGGAAGGCTCGGTCTCGGGCCTGCGCCTGAAGCTGAAGGACCTGTTCCGCGCGCCGCTGATCGTGCGCGAGATCGGCAGCGAGCTGCCCGGCGCCTACTGGGTGCGCGACTGGACGCAGGAGCACGCCAACTTCTTCCGCGCCGTGCAGATCGAGAAGACCGCGATGTTCGTGATCCTGATGCTGATCGTCGCGGTCGCGGCCTTCAATCTGGTCTCGACGCTGGTGATGGTCGTCACCGACAAGCAGGCCGACATCGCGATCCTGCGTACGCTCGGCGTCACGCCGGCCGGGATCATGACCATCTTCGTCGTGCAGGGCACGATCATCGGCTTCATCGGCACCGCGCTCGGCGTCGCCGGCGGCGTGGCGCTGGCACTGAACGTGCGCGAGGCGGTCGCCTGGCTCGAAGGTCTGCTGCACATCAAGTTCCTGTCGCCCGAGGTCTATCCGATCACCGAGCTGCCCTCGCAGCTGCAGTGGGGCGATGTCTGGACCATCGCGCCGGTGGCCTTCGTGCTGGCGCTGCTCGCGACGCTGTATCCGGCCTGGCGCGCCGCGCGCACGCAGCCGGCGGAGGCCCTGCGCTATGAATGATGCCGCCCTGCTCGACCCTGCACTCGCGACCGGCACGCCGGTGCTGCGCGCCGTCGGCCTCTGCAAGACCTTCCGCCAGGGCGACACCGAGGTCGAGGTGTTCACCGGTGTGAACCTCGAAGTGCCGCGCGGCCAGCGCGTCGCGATCGTCGGCGCCAGCGGTTCGGGCAAGAGCACGCTGCTGCACCTGCTCGGCGGTCTCGACCGGCCGACGCGCGGCGAGGTCTGGATCGGCGATCACGACATCGCCCGGCTGTCGGACGCCGCGCGCGGGCGGCTGCGCAACCGCCGGCTCGGCTTCGTCTACCAGTTCCATCACCTGCTGCCGGAATTCACCGCCCTCGAGAACGTCGCCATCCCGCGCGTGATCGGCGGCGAGAAGCCGGCGCTCGCGCAGGCCGCCGCGCGCCGGCTGCTCGAACGCGTCGGCCTCGGTCACCGGCTCGCGCACAAGCCCGGCGCGCTCTCCGGCGGCGAGCGCCAGCGTGCGGCGATCGCGCGGGCGCTGGTCACCGACCCCGAATGCGTGCTCGCCGACGAGCCGACCGGCAACCTCGACCGCCACAACGCCGAGGCCGTGTTCGAGCTGATGCTGGAGCTGAACCGCGAACGCTCGACCTCGTTCGTCATCGTCACGCACGACGAGCACCTCGCCGCGCGGCTCGATGCAACCTGGCGGCTCGATGCCGGCACGCTGAGCCGCGGCTGAAGCGGCGCACCGGCACGGATGCCGCCCGATGCGCACGGCCGCCCTCGCGCTGCTCCTGGGCACGCTGGCAGTCCACGCGCTGCCGCTGCTGCCGGCACGCAACTGGTGCATCGCGCTGCCCCTGGTCGCGGCGCTGGCGCTGTGGCCACGCCTGCCGTGGCCGCTGCGCCTGCCGGCAGTGGCCTTGTCCGGTCTGCTGTGGACGCTGTGGCGCCTGCCCGACCCGGGGCTGGCACTGCCCCCGGCGTACGACGGACAGACCTTCGTTCTCGAAGGCCGCATCGCTGCGCTGCCCGAACACGATCACCGGCGGCTCGAACTCGAACTCGAAACCACCGAGGCCCGCGCCGCCGACGCCACGCTCGTGCCGCTGGCCGGACGCGTGCGGCTTGCATGGTACGAGGCCCCGGCCGAAGACCTGCCGCAGGTCGGCGAGCGCTGGCGCTTCACGGCGCGGCTGCGTGCGCCCTACGGCTTCGCCAATCCCGGCGGTTTCGACCGCGAGCGGCATCTGTACGCCAGCGGCGTCGTCGCGCGCGGCAGCGTGCGCAGCCAGCCCCCGCCCGCACGGCTGGCCGGTGCCGAGGCGCATCTCATCGACCGCCTGCGCGCCCGCTTCGCTGCCGCGCTGCAGCGCCTGCGCCCGGCCGACCCCGGCACCGCGATCCTCGCTGCACTGACGATCGGCGAGGAAGGCGCGATCAGCACGCATCAGTGGGAAACCTTCCGTCGCACCGGCACCACGCACCTGATGGCGATCTCCGGCCAGCAGATCGCGCTGGTCGCCGGCCTGATGTTCGTCGCAGTGCGTGCGCTCTGGGCACGGCTGCCGGGGTTCGCGGCGCGGCTGGCACCGGTGCGGGCCGGCGCGCTGGCGGCGCTGCTGAGCGCGCTCGGCTATGCGCTGATTGCCGGCATGGGCCTGCCGGTGCGCCGGGCCCTGATCATGGTCGCGGTCGGCAGCCTCGCGCTGCTCGCCGGGCGCGAGCTGCTGTCGACGCGCACGCTGGCGCTGGCGCTCATCGCCGTGCTGCTCGGCGATCCGCTGGCGCCGCTGTCCTACGGCTTCTGGCTGTCCTTCGGCGCGGTGGCACTGATCCTGTACCTGCACGCCGGCCGTCTGGACGGGCGCGGGCCGACGGCACTGGCGCTGCGCCTGCAGTGGGCGATCAGTCTCGGCATGCTGCCGGCGACCATCGTGCTGTTCGGACAGCTGCCGCTGGTGTCGCCGCTCGCGAACCTGCTGGCGATCCCGTGGGCGGATCTGCTGATCGTGCCGTTCGCGCTGGCCGGGCTGCTCGCGAGTCTGGCGTCCGACACGCTGGCCGGACCGCTGCTCGATCTTGCCGGACTCACGACCCGGCTGCTGCTCGGCGCGCTCGACACCCTCGCCCGCCCCGACTGGGCGGCGCGCGTCGTGCCGACCCCGCCGCTGTGGACACTTGCGCTGGCGCTGCCCGGCGTCGCGTGGTGGCTGGCGCCGCCGGGCTTTCCGTCGCGCCGGCTCGGGCTGCTGCTCTGCCTGCCGCTGCTCGCCTGGGACTGGCCGCATCCGCCGGCCGGCGGCTTCCGGCTCGCCTCGCTCGATGCCGGCAGCGGCCTCGCCGTCGTCGTCGAGACCGCCGGCCACACGCTGCTGTTTGACGCCGGCCCGCGGCTCGGCTCGACCGATGCCGGCCGGCTCGTCGTGCTGCCCTACCTGCAGTCCCGCGGCATCCGCCGGGTCGATGCGCTGGTGCTGACACACCTCGACGCCAGCCACATCGGCGGTGCGCGCAGCGTGCGCGCCGCGCTGCCGGTCGGCGCGATCTTCGTGCCCGACCCGCTGGCGATGCCGGCCGAGGGCGCCGCAAGCTGCGTGGCCGGCGGCTTCTGGATCTGGGATGACGTGCGCTTCGAATGGCTGCATCCGCCGCCCGGTCACGGTGCCGGCGAGGCCCGCAGCTGCGTGCTGAAGGTCAGCGGCGCCGGCGGTTCGGCGCTGCTGATCGCCGATCTCGATGCCGGCGGCAGCCGCCGGCTGCTGGCCGGCGGCGCCCGGCTTGCGGCCGATACGCTGCTCGCCCCGTATCAGGGCACGAAGCCACCCCCGGCCGGCCTGCTGGCCGCGGTCGGGCCGGGACGCATCTGGCTGTCCACGGGCCGCGGCAACCGCTGGGGACATCCGAAACCCGAAGTGCTCGCAGCCTGGGCAGCAGCCGGCGCGCAGCTCGACGACACCGCCGCGGCCGGAGCGCTGCTGCTCGACGTGCCGGCGAACGCCACGGAGCCGCCGCTCCTCACGCGCTGGCGCGAAGCCGATCGCCGCTACTGGCGGGTGCACTGAAGCCTGCCGTCTGCGCCCGCGCGGTGCAGACCGTCGCCCCCATGGGCCCGAAGCGGGCCCGAAACGGGCCAGAAGCGGGCAAAGGGGGTGTGGCGCCGTTGATATTGCACTGCAGCATTGCGGTGCATCGCGTAGAATCCGCGCACTTTTTTCCGCCGCGGTCACCCCGATGCAGCTGTCAGTCGTCGTCCCCGTCCACAACGAAGGCGAAAACATCGCGCCGCTGATCGACGAGATCGTCGCCGCCCTGACCGGGCGCGAGGACTACGAGATCATTTACGTCAACGATGGCAGCCGCGACGACACGGCGGCACGCCTGGCCGAAGCCGCCACGCGCCTGCCGCAGCTGCGCGTGATCACGCACGCCCGCGCCTGCGGCCAGAGCACGGCGGTCGCCACCGGCATCCGCCACGCGCGCGGACGCTGGATCGCGACGCTCGATGGCGACGGCCAGAACGATCCGGCCGACATCCCGAAGCTGCTCGCGGTGCTGACCGATCCGACGCGCCCGCTGAAACGCGTCATGGCCGCCGGTTACCGCAGGAAGCGTCAGGACACCTGGATCAAGCGCATCTCCTCGAAGATCGCCAACGGCGTGCGCTCGCGCCTGCTCGGCGATGCCACGCCGGACACCGGCTGCGGCCTGAAGGTCTTCGAACGCGCGGTATTCCTCGAACTGCCCTACTTCGACCACATGCACCGCTTCCTGCCGGCACTGGTGCGCCGCGCCGGCTACGAGCTGGTGTCGGTCGAGGTCAACCACCGCCACCGCACGCGCGGCGTGTCCAAGTACGGCACGCTCGACCGGCTCGCCGTCGGCATCGTCGACCTGTTCGGCGTGATGTGGCTGCAGCGGCGCGCGCGCGTGCCGGAGATCGAATGATGTTCAAGCTGGACCCGATCTGGTTCGTCGTCGGACTCGTCGCGCAGGCGGCGTTCTCGGCACGCTTCCTCGTGCAGTGGATCCTGTCCGAGCGCGCCCGGCGCAGCCTGATGCCGATCCACTTCTGGTACTTCAGCATCGCCGGCTCGACGCTGCTGCTCGCGTATGCGACCCACCAGCGCGATGCCGTCATCGTGCTCGGACAGGCGGCCGGCCTGGCGATCTACCTGCGCAACCTCGAAATCATCCACCGCCACGAGCGCGGACACGGCACGTTCTTCCTGTGGCCGTGGCTGACGCTCGCGAGCCTGGCGCTCGCCACCGGCTGGGCCTCGACGCCGCTGCCGGTCACGCATGCGCTGACCAATGCGCATCCGCTGTGGTCGACGGTCGGCATGATCGGCCAGTGCCTGTTCACCGGCCGCTTCGTCGTGCAGCTGTACTTCTCGGAGCGCGCCGGGCGGCCGGTCAATCCGATCCATTTCTGGTATCTGTCGATGAGCGGCAGCCTGCTGCTGCTCGCCTATGCGCTGTTCCAGCGCGACCCGGTCATCATCCTCGGCCAGAGCTTCGGCGTGATCGTCTACCTGCGCAATCTGGCGCTGATCCGCCAGCACCGGCAGGCCGACCGTCACGGCGAGGACGACACCGGGACGACTACCGTGACCGGCAGCTCGACCGCCTGAGCCCGCGGCGGCGTTTCGCCGACGCCTGATTCCGCCCCCGCGCCCGGCCTGCACCGGGCGTCGTCATTTCCACCCGGAGCCCCCGATGTCCACCGCCCCGACCGCCGGCGCCCCGCTGCGCACGCTGCTGCACCTCGCCGGCTGGCTCGCCGTCTGGGGCCTGCTGACGGCGGTCGCGCTGTCGACGCGCTCGCTGGTGCCGATCGACGAGACGCGCTATGCGGCCGTCGCCTGGGAGATGTGGGCCCGTGGCGACGGGCTGGTGCTGCACCTCAACGGCGAACCGTACAGCCACAAGCCGCCGCTGCTGTTCTGGCTGATCGAGCTGTCGTGGGCGGTGTTCGGCATCGGCGATGCGCAGGCGCGGCTGGTCACGGCGCTTGCGGCCTTCGCGAACCTGCCGCTGCTCGCCGTGCTGGCCGCCCGGCTGTGGCCGCAGGATCCCGGCCCGCGCCGCTGCGCACCGTGGCTGCTGTACGGCGGCCTGTACTACGCGCTGTTCGGCACGATGCTGATGTTCGACCTGCTGATGAGCGTCTGCGTGCTGCTCGGCCTGACCGGGCTCGCCGGTGCCTGGCGCTCGGGCGGGCGGCGGCGCGACTGGCTGCTGTACGCGCTCGGCCTCGGGCTCGGCGGGCTGACCAAGGGACCGGCCGTGCTCGTCTACCTGCTGCCGCCGGCACTGCTCGCCCCGCTGTGGATCGTCGAGGCCCGCCCCGACTGGCGGCGCTGGTATCGCGCACTCGGCCTGTCGCTGCTCGGCGGCTTCGCGCTCGCGCTCGCCTGGGCGGTGCCGGCGGCGATCGCCGGCGGTGCCGAGTACCGCGGCGCGATCCTGTGGGGGCAGACGGCCGGACGCATGGTGCAGGCCTTCGCGCATCAGCGGCCGTTCTGGTGGTATCTGCCGGTGCTGCCGCTGATCCTGCTGCCGTGGACGCTGTGGCTGCCGCTGTGGCGTGCGCTGCCGGCGCTGAAGACCGAAGCCGGCGGCAGCGCCCTGCGCTTCTGCCTCGCCTGCTTCGTGCCCGGCTTCCTGATCTTCTCGGCGGTCAGCGGCAAGCAGGTGCATTACCTGCTGCCGCTGCTGCCGGCGCTGCTGCTGCCGGCAGCGCGCGCGCTGACACTCGGCGCCTGCGATCGCCAGCCCGGACGCCTCGCGGTCGCGCTCGTCATCACGCCGATCGTCGGACTCGGCGTGCTGCTCGCGCTGGCGCCGTCCTTCGTCGATCACTACCGCTGGCCGGACTGGGTCGGCACGGTGTCGCCGCTCTGGGGCCTTGCGGTGGCAGGGCTCGGTCTGGCCTGGGCACCGCTGCTGCGCACGCGCCGGGCCGGGCTGTGGCTCGCGGTCCTGCCGGCCCTGCTCGGCACGCTGCTGTATGCCGGCATCGCCCGGCCGGCGACCGCCGCACTCGACGGCAGCCCGGTGGCGCAGGCGATCGGCCGGCTGCAGGCCGAAGGCGTCACGGTCGCGCATCCCGGCAAGTACCACGGCGAATTCCAGTTCCCGGGCCGGCTGAGGCAGCCACTCGAAGTCATCACGCGCGGCAGCGAGCTCGAATGGGCGCGCGCGCACCCGCAGGGCGCGCTGATCGTGCGCCACGACGAGCTCGATCCGGAGCAGGCCGCGCTCGCGGTCATCGTCCAGCCCTACCGCCAGCGCTACGCGGCCCTCTGGCGCGCGCAGACGCTGATCGAGCACCCCGGACTGCTGGCGAAGGAAAGCGGCGAGAGCCGTGGCAGCGAGGGCGAGGAATGATGACCGGCCCGCTCGCAGCCGCCCCGGATGCCGCAGCGCTGCGCACGCCGCAGCAGGATCGGAGCCCGCGCAACGGCGCCGGCATGCAGCCCGCTGCCGGCGCGCCGCATGACCCGCTCGCCCCTGCCCGCCGCCTGTCGGTCGCGCCGATGCTCGACTGGACGACGCGCGACTTCCGTTACTTCGCGCGCCTGCTGTCGCAGCGCGTGCTGCTGTACACCGAGATGGTCACGACCGGCGCCATCCTGCACGGCGACCCGGCCCGGCACCTCGGCTTCGACGCCGCCGAACACCCGCTGGCGCTGCAGCTCGGCGGCTCCGACCCGCAGGCCCTCGCCGCCTGCGCGCGCCTCGCGGTCGATGACTTCGGCTACGACGAGATCAACCTGAACTGCGGCTGCCCGTCGGACCGCGTGCAGGAAGGGCGCTTCGGCGCCTGCCTGATGGCCGAGCCGCCACTCGTCGCCGACTGCGTGGCCGCGATGCGCGCCGCGGTGCCGGCACACGTGCCGGTGACCGTGAAGACGCGCATCGGCATCGACGAGCTCGACCGCTACGAGCAGCTGCTGCACTTCGTCGAAACCGTCGCCGCCGGCGGCTGCACGGTGTTCGTGATCCACGCGCGCAAGGCCTGGCTCTCGGGCCTGTCGCCGAAGGAAAACCGCGAGATCCCGCCGCTGCGCTACGAGGTCGCCGCGCAGCTCAAGCGCGACTGCCCGCAGCTTTCGATCAGCCTCAACGGCGGCGTGCAGACGCTGGCGCAGGCCCGCCAGCACCTCGAATGGGCCGACGGCGTCATGATCGGCCGCGCCGCCTACGAGAACCCCTGGCTGCTCGCCGGAGCCGATGCGGCCCTCTGGGGCGATGCCCCGATGCCGCGCAGCCGCCACGACGTGCTCGCCGCCTTCGAACCCTACGTCGAACGGCATCTGGCCCGCGGCGGGCGACTCGCACACCTCACGCGCCACCTGCTCGGTCTGTTCCAGGGCGTGCCCGGTGCGCGCGCGTGGCGGCAATATCTGTCGACGCACGCGCACCGGCACGGCGCCGGCCTCGACGTGCTGCGCGCGGCAGCGGCGAAGGTGTCGCGCGA
>NZ_DAOLKE010000010.1:0-18053 GCF_035331805.1 Plasticicumulans sp.
TTTCGGCGGTGCGCTGCGCCTCGGCCGCGCCGCGGGTGTCGCGTTCGAGCTGCTGACGCTGCTGGTCGAGCCGCGCGAATTCCTGTTCCAGTCGTTTCGCCTCGTCCTTCAGGCGATCGCGTTCGGCGCCGGCGGCAGCGACGCTGCGCTTCAGTTCGGCTTCCTGGCCGCGCAGGCCGTCGACGCGCTCCGAGGCCGCCTTCAGTTCCTGTTCGGTCTGCCCGAGCCGTCGCTCGGTTTCCTTCTGCTGGGCCTGCGCCGTGTCGCGGGTCTGCTCGGCCTTGCCCTGCTGCGCACGGGCACTGCGTTCGGCCTCGACGGCAGCCCGGCGACGCTCCTCGGCTTCGCCGCTCTGGCGTTCGGCGGTTTCCCGCTGCTCGCCGAGGCTGGTCAGCGTGGCTTCGGCATTGCGGATGGCACTGGCCAGAGCCTCGCGCCGGCGGCCGGCGGCTTCCAGTTCGGCGCGGTTGTCGGTGACCTCCTGACGCAGCTTCCCGGCTTCCTCGCGCAGGCGGGTCGCGGCGGCCTGCCCGGATTCGGTCTCGGTGCGCAGGCGCGCCAGATCGCCGGCGAGTGCCTCGCGGTTGCGGCCCAGCTCGGCGAGTTCCCGTTCGAGGCGGCTGCGTTCGGTACCGAGCGTGCCGAGCGCATCGAGGTGCCCGACGCGCTGCGCCTGCCAGTTGCGGCGCTCGCTCGCGTCGCCGACCACGCCGAACAGCACGCTGCAGAAGCTGCCGAGCGCGAGCGCGCTGGCCAGTCCGAGTGCCAGCTGCACGCGCGGCCAGGCCGGCGGCGCGGCAGACGGGGGGATGGGCTCATGGCCCGGCCGGTCGGGTGCCGGCGATGACGCGTTCGACGCACTCATCCATGTTCTCCCGCAGTTCGTAGACCCAGAAACGCACGACCCGCCAGCCGAGCGCGCGCAGTTGATGGTCGCGCCACAGATCGGCGGCCTTGCGCCGGCCGTCGGGATCGCGGTGGTAGCGGTCGCCGTCCACTTCGATGTCGAGCTTCACGGCATCGCTCAGCAGTGCCAGATCGAGCCGGCGGCCGGCAACCGGGTATTGCGCAATCGTCTGCACGCCGCGGGCAGCGAGGGCGCGGTGCAGCCGTTCCTCCCACGGTGACTCGAAGCCGGCCGGCCCGGCGGGTGCGGTGCGTCGGCGCGCGAGCAGGGCTTCGAGGTGCGGGATGCCGCAGCGGGCGGCGTAGTCGAGATCGCCGAACACGTGGCAGACGGCGCGGGCCCGGCTGACGGCGACGTTGACGAGATGGCCGGTCTCGCGCAGGAAGGCGCGGGCTCCGGCCGGCAGGTCGGCGCCGGCACAGAGGCTGAACAGCATCAGATCCCGGGCATCGCCCTGAAAACCGTGGGCGGTATGTACTTCGAGCCGGGCGCGGGCGATGGTCCCGGCCGGCAGGCTGCGTTCGAGCCGGTCGCGCAGGCGGTTGGCCTGCTCGCGAAACGGCGTGACGACGCCGACGCTGCCGGCATAGCCCTCATCCACCAGCAGCCGCTGCAGTTCGGCTGCGATGGCGTCGATCTCGGCCGGCGCCGCACAGCCGGTGCGTGCCGGCAGCAGCGGTCCGTGTACCGGCGTCCAGTGGAAGCCGGCCCGCTGTCCAGCCGGTGCCTGCAGCCGCTGCGGATCGGTCAGCGGGCGCAGCCGCCGGCCGTAGAACGTGGCGCTGATGTAGTCGGCGATGTCTTCGTGGCAGCGGTAGTGGTCGCGCAGCAGGTGGTGCTTCGCCGTGTCCGCCGCCGCAGCGAGGTGGAACAGGGAGTTGGCCGAATACAGGTAGCTGCCGATGCCGGGTGTGAACCGCCCGGCAGCCCGCAGGGCCTGCACTTCCCAGGCAACCGGCACCTGCGTGATGACCGGCAGCTGCGCCGGATCGCCGATCACGATGGCGCGCCGGGCGCGCGCGAGCAGCGGCAGGGCCGAGGCGATGTCGCACTGGGCGGCTTCGTCGATCACGACGTAATCGAACAGCCCCGGCACCAGCGGGATGCGGCTGGCAGCCCCGAGGTTCGATACCGCCCATAACGGCATATGGCCGAGGATCAGCGTGCGCTGCGCGGCCCAGCGCTCGCGCAGGCGTGCCGCCCCGGCCGTCCCGTCGTGGTTTGCAAGCACGACATCGCCGCGCAGGGCCGTCAGCGCCTGACGGTCGGTCGGAGCGCATTCGGCGAGCACGCCGGCGAGGGTCTGCAGCTGCTGCAGCGCCGAGGCCTGCATCCGTTCGCCGAGCCTGACCGGGTCTTCGAGGTCGGCAGCACCGGTGCCTGCCCGCACGCTGGCTTCCAGGGCGGCACGCTGTCTGCGCAGCTCGGCCAGTTCGGTGAGTGCGGCGAGTCGCTGTTCGTGCAGTTCCAGCGTCGATTCGTCCGGCGCAGCCAGGCCGAGCCGCTGCCAGTCGAGCGCAATGCGCCGCAGCCGCCGCAGCCGCAGGCGCCGCAGCCATGGGGCGAAGCCGCGCATCAGCCAGCCACGCGGCGTCGGCGCCGGCATCGGGATGGGCACCGATGGCAGGTCTGCCCCCTGCGCAATGCCGAGTGCAGCCTCCCGGTCGGCGATCGTGGCTTCCAGCCGGCCGAGTTCTTCGGCGGCCAGTGCCGCAGCCGTCGCCGTGTCGAGGGCGCGCATGCGCGCGGCATCGAGCCGGGACAGCACGGTTATCGATTCGGCCAGCTGCTCGCGCCGGGCTTCGGCGCCGGGGCGGGCGAGAATCGCGTCGATCGCACGCGCGAAGCTGATGCCTTCGCCACCGTCGCGGGCGTTGGCACGGATCAGCAGCGGCTGATGTGCAAGCAGTTCGGTGAGCCGTCCGGCGACGGCTTCGATGGCCTGATGGTTGCGACTGGCGAACAGGACGCTGCGCCCGCTCAGCGCGGCGCTGGCCAGCACGGCGACTGCGACCTGCGACTTGCCGGTGCCGGGCGGGCCGGTCACGACGGTCAGCGGCGCGTTGAGTCCGTCCCGCACCGCATCAAGCTGGTCCTCGCCAAGCGCGAGCGGCTCCATGACCGGTACGGTGGCGGCTGCGGCCATCGCGCCGCCGTCGTTTGAGCCAGCTGTGAACAGCGGGGCCAGCGCCGTTGCGGCGAATTCGGCATCCGACCACTGGCCGAGTGCAAGCAGATCGCGTACCGCGCCGCGGGCATACTGCAGCTCGCTCGACAGGAACAGGCCCAGCGCGCCGTAGAGGCCGGCCGGCCCGCCGCAGTCGAGTTCGCGTACCGGTCGGGCAGGATCGAGCGCAGTGCGCAGATCCGCCGGCACGGCTCCGGCCAGCCGCTCGACGAAGCTCGGCCAGTCGACGAAGGAGCCGGCCTGCCAGGCTTCGTCGTCGGCCTGCACGTCGAGCGCATCGAGCAGCTCCCGAATCCGGTGCCCGCGCTGGCGTTGTCCGCTGGCCCAGCGCCATTCGATCGCCGGGGTCTGTGCCGGCAGGATCACCCGCAGACGGTCGGCATCCAGGGTCCACTCTGCGGCCAGGGTCGTGACCGGCAGCAGGAATGGCTGGCGCTGCGGATCCTTCGGATGCACCAGAGCCAGCGGATAGGCGATGTACACCGGCTCACGTGCGCGCCGGGACAGGGCGGTCAGGAAGGCGGCGGGCAGATGTGCGCGGCCGATATCGAGCACGCGCTTTTCCTGTTGCGTCGGCCACCAGCGGCCGCCGGGCGCAACGAGCAGGAACTGTTCTCCGTATCGCTCGCTGGCTCCCAGCAGTTGCGCGCGTTCGTTGCGGGCGAGTGCCTCGGCGTAGTACGGCAGCAGATCGCGCAACATGGCCCAGGACGGATGCAGTTGTTCGCCGGCCTGCACATGGATGGGCGCTGATGCAGTCCACGCTTCGCCTTCGCTGCCATGCGCCGGAAGGGCGGCCAGGACCGGCCCCCGGCTGGCCGCTGGCGGCGCATGGACCTCGCCGGTCGCCGATGCCGGGATGGCCGTGCCGGGAATGCGCAGATGCCATCGGCGATGCGCATCGATCCCGGCCAGGTTCTGGCGCTGCAGCGTCAGCAGTCCGGCCGTCACGGCGTCGAGCCGGGGGCGACGGCCGGCGATCGCGGCCCGGGCCTGCAACTCGGAGGCGCGCAGGCCTTCCGGGTGACGCGTGATCAGCGTCAGCAGGTCCGAAGCCAGAGCGTCGGCGGATTCGTGCACGGTCTAAACATCCCTGCCTGGGCCTGCACAGCGCAGGGCCGGATTCGAACGGCGCAGCGCACGCCCCGGAATCATGAAAATCCGTCAATCTTATCTGCAAGACCGGGCCTGCTTCAAAAACAGAAGGGACCGTCACCGGTCCCTTCGTCCATCGGGGGCGGACACAGCCGCTCACATGTTCGGATAGTTCGGTCCGCCGCCGCCCTCGGGCACGACCCAGTTGATGTTCTGGGTCGGGTCCTTGATGTCGCAGGTCTTGCAGTGCACGCAGTTCTGGCTGTTGATCTGCAGGCGCTGCGCGCCGGCCTCGCCGAGGAACTCGTAGACGCCGGCGGGGCAGAAGCGCGCCTCGGGGCCGGCGTAGGTCTTCAGGTTCACGGCCACCGGCACGGCCGGGTCGCGCAGCTGCAGGTGGCAGGGCTGGCCTTCGGCGTGGTTGGTGCTGGAGAGGAAGACGCTGGAGAGCTTGTCGAAGCTGACCTTGCCGTCGGGCTTCGGGTAATCGATCTTCTCGCACTCGGCGGCGGGCTTGAGGGCCGTGTGGTCGGGGTGATGGTGCAGCGTCCACGGCGCGTTGCCGCGGAACACGTAGGTGTCGAGCGCGCCGTAGGCGAGGCCGCCGAGCAGGCCCCAGCGGAAGGCCGGGCGGATGTTGCGCACGCCGTGCAGCTCCGGCCACAGCCAGCTCGCCTCCAGCAGCGGGCGGTACTCGCTGACTTCGCTGCCGGCGGCCTGCGCACCGAGGTGCGCGAAGATCGCCTCGGCGGCGACCATGCCGGACTTCATCGAGGTGTGCGTGCCCTTGATCTTCGGCACGTTCAGGAAGCCGGCGGTGTCGCCGGCCAGCAGGCCGCCGGGGAAGCTCAGCTTCGGCAGCGACTGGATGCCGCCTTCGCTCAGCGCCCGCGCGCCGTAGGCGATGCGCCGGCCGCCCTCGAAGGTCGGGCGGATGTCGGGGTGGTTCTTGAAGCGCTGGAACTCGTCGAACGGCGACAGCCAGGGGTTGGCGTAATCGAGGCCGACCACGAAACCGACCGCGACCTGGTTGTTTTCGAGGTGGTACAGGAAGGAGCCGCCGTAGGTCGAGAAATCCAGCGGCCAGCCGACCGTGTGCTCGACGAGGCCGGGGCGGTGCTTCGCCGGGTCGATCTCCCAGAGTTCCTTGATGCCGATGCCGTAGGTCTGCGGATCGACGCCTTCGCGCAGCTTGAAGCGCTCGAACAGCGTCTTGGTCAGCGAGCCGCGGCAGCCTTCGGCGAACACGGTCTGCTGCGCGTGCAGCTCGACGCCGGGCTCGAAGGCATCGGTCGGCTGACCGTCCTTGTCGAGGCCCATGTCGCCGGTGGCCACACCGCGCACGGCGCCGGTCTCGTCGTAGAGCACTTCGGCGGCGGCGAAGCCGGCGTAGATCTCGACGCCGAGTTCCTCGGCCTGCGTGCCGAGCCAGCGGCAGAGGTTGCCGAGGCTGGCGACGTAGTTGCCGCGGTTGTGCATGCTCGGCGGCGTCGGCAGGCGGTAGGAGGTCTGCGCGGTCAGGAACAGGAAGCGGTCATCGCCGGCCGGGGTCAGCAGCGGTGCGCCGAGTTCGCGCCAGTCCGGGAACAGCTCGTCGAGCGCGCGCGGCTCGATGCAGGCACCGGAAAGAATGTGCGCGCCGATCTCCGAACCCTTTTCGAGCAGGCAGACGCCGAGTTCGCGATCAGCGGCCAGGGCGAGCTGCTTCAGACGGATCGCCGTCGCGAGGCCGGCCGGGCCGCCGCCGACGACGAGCACGTCGTATTCCATCACTTCTCTTTCGGTTGCCATGTCTGGATGTCTCCTCCAACGGACTCGGCATTCTTGAATGTGTTCTGTGACGAAGCGCGAGGCGGGCGCATCGTAACATCACGTAGTCTTATAAGTAAAAACCCTAATATGACTGGCGCTGCTGCTCGGCTCGCAAGCGCGCAGGAGGGCGGTCAGCCGCGCCGTGCCGGCAGCATGACCAGCAGGCCGGCGGCGACGATGGCGAGGGCGCCGGTCACGGTGGCGAGGTCCGGGCGTTCCTGCCAGATCGCCCAGCCGAAGCCGGTCGCGAACAGCACACCGGTATAGCCGAGCGGGCCGACGATGCCGGCCGGGGCGCTGGCGTAGGCGCGCGTCATCAGCAACTGGCCGAGCGTGCCGAGCAGCGCGAGGGCGGCGATGATGCCGGAATCGCGCACACCGGGCACGACGCCGGCGGCGAGCGCGGCCGGCGTGGTCAGCAGCGTGCCGACCAGCGTGAACCAGAACACGATCTCGCCGGCGCCGATGCCGATCGACATGCGCCGGATGGTCACGCGCGCCAGTGCGGCGAGCGCGCCGCTTGCGAGGCCTACCAGCGCCGCCGGCACGAACAGCCCGGAGCCGGGCTTCAGGATCGCCAGCACGCCGGCAAAGCCGATCAGCGCCGCCCAGGCGATGCGCGGCCCGAGCCGCTCGCCGAGCCACAGCGCCGCGATCAGCGGCACGAACAGCGGCGAGGTCATCTTCAGCACCGCGGCATCGGCGAGCGGCAGGTGGCCGACCGCCCAGAACGAGGTCCACATCGCCGCGAGGCCGGTCAGCGAGCGCGCGGCGTGAAAGCGCAGCTTCGCCGGCGTCTGGCGGCCGATCCAGCCGCGCTGCCAGGCGATCGGCAGCAGCAGCGCGAGCGCCAGCCAGTGGCGGATGGCGAGGATGGTCGCGGTCGGCACGTTCACCGAGGCGAGCTTGATCAGCGCGTTCATCGCCGCGAACGTCGCTTCGGAGGCGAGCAGCAGCAGCGCTCCGGCGAGCGGGGCATCGGTCCGGTTCATGCGGCGGCGGCCGTCGGGCAAAGGGCGTGCAGCATACGGGAGTCGCGCGGCGATCGCGTGGTGCGGGGGCGGCCATTGTGCGGCCGTCGCCCGGTGCAAACTCCGATAGAATGCGCGGCTTTCCCCGCCATGCGGCCTTTCCGGGGCCGCCGAGACGAGCGCGACGCCGATGCTGGAACTGAATCCGTACTACAACCGCATCAAGGACCTCGAAGGGCGCGCCGCCGCCCTCAGGGGGTATCTTTGACTTCGACGAGAAGCACGATCGCCTGGTCGAGGTGACGCGCGAACTCGAACAGCCGAACATCTGGGACGACCCGGAGCGCGCACAGGCGCTCGGCCGTGAACGCGCAGCCCTCGAACGCGTGGTGCTGACGCTGGAATCGCTCGGCCAGGCCCTGAAGGACGCCGCCGAACTGCTCGACATGGCCGCCGAGGAACAGGACGAGGCGACGGTCGGGGAGGTCGCAAAGGACCTCGATCGCTACGAGCATCAGGTCGCCGATCTCGAATTCCGGCGCATGTTCTCGGGCGAGGCCGACCCCTGCAACGCCTTCCTCGACATCCAGGCCGGCGCCGGCGGCACCGAGGCGCAGGACTGGGCCGACATGCTGATGCGCATGTATCTGCGCTGGGGCGAGCGCCGCGGCTTCAAGACCGAAATCCTCGAAGTCTCGGACGGTGAAGTCGCCGGCATCAAATCCTGCACGATCCGCTTCGAGGGCGAGTACGCCTACGGCTGGCTGCGCACCGAGACCGGCGTGCACCGGCTCGTGCGCAAGAGTCCGTTCGATTCCGACAACCGCCGCCACACCAGCTTCACGTCGGTGTTCGTGTCGCCGGAAATCGACGACCGCATCGAGATCGAGATCAACCCGGCCGATCTGAAGGTCGACACCTTCCGCGCCTCCGGTGCCGGCGGCCAGCACGTCAACCGCACCGAATCGGCGATCCGCATCACGCACGTGCCCTCGGGCATCGTCGTCGCCTGTCAGGCCGACCGCTCGCAGCACAAGAACCGCTCGACGGCGATGAAGCAGCTGCAGTCCAAGCTCTACGAGATGGAGATGCAGAAGCGCCGCGCCGCCTCGCAGGCCCTCGAAGACACCAAGGCCGACATCGGCTGGGGCAGCCAGATCCGCTCCTACGTGCTCGACCAGTCGCGCATCAAGGATCTGCGCACCAGCCACGAGACCGGCAATCCGCAGGCCGTGCTCGACGGCGACCTCGATCCGTTCATCGAGGCGAGCCTCAAGAGCGGGCTCTGAGCCTCCCGCCCGTCCCTTTCCCGATCAGCCCGCCGACTCGTCGCACCGCCCCGTCGCCTGCACGGATCAGCCCCCGGAACCGACCGACATGACCGAACCCGCCGTCACCCCCGAAGCCGCTGCCAACGACGAAACCAACGAGAACAAGCTGATCGCCGAGCGCCGCCAGAAGCTCGCGAAGCTGCGCGAAGCCGGCAACGCCTTCCCGAACGACTTCCGCCGTGATGCGCTCGCCGGTGCGCTGCAGGGCGAATGCGCCGCGCTCGACGGCCCGGCGCTCGACGCCGCCGCCCGGCGCGTCACGGTCGCCGGCCGCATGATGGCCAAGCGCATCATGGGCAAGGCGAGCTTCACGGCGATCAAGGACATGAGCGGCCAGATCCAGCTGTTCGTGCAGCGCGACGCGGTCGGTGATGACGCCTACACGGCGTTCAAGGGCTGGGATGTCGGCGACATCGTCGGTGCCGAGGGCGTGCTGATGCGCACGAAGACCGGCGAGCTGTCGGTGCGCGTCGAGTCGATCCGGCTGCTGACCAAGTCGCTGCGCCCGCTGCCCGAGAAGTTCCACGGCCTGACCGATCAGGAAGTCCGCTACCGCCAGCGTTACGTCGATCTGATCATGAACGACGACACGCGGCGCACCTTCGCGATCCGCAACCGCGTGATCCGCGGCATCCGCGATTACCTCGACGCGCGCGGCTTCATGGAGGTCGAGACGCCGATGATGCACGTGATCCCGGGCGGCGCCGCGGCGCGGCCCTTCGTCACGCATCACAACGCGCTCGACATGGCGCTGTACCTGCGCATCGCGCCGGAGCTGTACCTGAAGCGCCTGGTGGTCGGCGGCTTCGAGCGCGTCTACGAGATCAACCGCAATTTCCGCAACGAGGGGCTGTCGACGCGCCACAACCCCGAGTTCACGATGATCGAGTTCTATCAGGCCTACGCCGATTACCGCGACCTGATGGATCTGACCGAAGACCTGCTGCGCGGACTCGCGCTCGAACTGCTCGGCAGCACCGACGTGCCGTATCAGGGCGAGGTCTACGACTTCGGCAAGCCGTTCGCGCGCCTGACGATCCCGGAGGCGGTCGTCGCCTACAACGAAGGTGTCACGGCGGAAGACATCGCCACGCTCGAAGGCGCACGCGCGGTGGCAGAGCGCCTGAAGCTGCCGGTCAAGCCCGGTGACGGCATCGGCAAGGTGGTGACGACGATCTTCGAGGAAACCGTCGAGCACCAGTTGCGGCATCCGACCTTCATCACCGCGTACCCGACCGAGGTCTCGCCGCTCGCGCGCCGCAACGACGACAACCCCGAAGTGACCGACCGCTTCGAGTTCTTCATCGGCGGGCGCGAGATCGCCAACGGTTTTTCGGAACTCAACGACGCCGAGGACCAGGCCGAGCGTTTCCGCGAGCAGGTGCGCCAGAAGGATGCGGGCGATCACGAGGCCATGCACTACGATGCCGACTATGTCCGGGCCCTGGAATTCGGCCTGCCGCCGACCGCCGGCGAAGGCATCGGCATCGACCGGCTGGTGATGCTGTTCGCCGATCAGCCGTCGATCCGCGAGGTCATCCTGTTCCCGCACATGCGGCCGGAGTGAGCCGCGAGACGGCGCCCATCAACCACGCGGGCCGGATGACCGGATCGGTCCTGCGCAGCAACAGGAGGCAGCGGCAAGGTGGCGACGCGCGAGGAAGTGCTCTGGAACTGCCGTTCGGCGCTGGCTGCGGCGGTCGGTGCCGAGAATCCGGATGATGCCGTCGTCGAGGCTCTGGCCGGGCTGCTGCTCGGCCACAACGCCGGGCTGACGCTCGGCGAGGTGGTCGCGGCCGGTGTCGCGGCCGGTTATCCGCCCGGCGCGCTGCTGAAGGCGCTGCTGCGCTGCCAGCTGTTCGACCTGGAAGCCACGCTCAGCGACCTCGACGCCGACAACAAGCCGGCCGACGAGCGCATGGATGCGCTGCGCGCGCTGTTCGCGCAGTACCAGGACGTGCAGAACCGCTTCATCGAGAGCTTCAGCGAGCACTACGAGCACGAGGCCGCCGATGCGCGACAGCGCGCCGAGCGCGAGCGCGACGCCGAGCTGCTCGCGCAGCTGCGTGCGGACTGGCGCCGCGACGGGCAGGTCGAGCTGTTCAACTACTTCCGCGAGCTGCAGGTGCCGACGACGGTGCCGCTCGACGAGATCGACGGCAATTACGTCGCGGTCGCGCGTACCTCGCGGCTGGCGATCGTGCTCGCGGCCGGCGAGCGCGGGCGCGTCGCCTTTGCGCCGACCCGCGACAACGGCCGCGTCGCGCTGCTCGAACTGCAGTCGGCCAAGGACGACATCCTGCTGTTTCGCATCGCCGGCCTGCGCCCGCACCCGCAGGGTCAGCGCCGGCGCCTGCGCGTCGAGGTGCGTGAGGACGCGCCGTTCAGCATGCGCCTGCCCGACGGCCGTCAGGCGCTCGCCTACGTGCGCGACTTCTCGGTGATCGGCATGGGGCTCGAATGCGCGGACGCCTCGAAGCTGGAGCCGGGCACGACGCTGCAGTGCAGCGGCCGGCTCGGGCCGCGGCTGCGCAAGGTCGATCTCGACCTGACCGTGACCGTGCGCTGGCGCGTCGAGAGTACGCAGGGCATGCGTGTCGGCGTCGAGCTTTCGATGGAGCCGGGCACGCGCGAGGTGCTCGACAAGCTGGTGCGCGAGTACGAGCAGGAGGCGATCAAGGCGCTGAACCTGATCGCCGAGGGCTGAAGCGGCGCCGCATGCCTTGCGCAGCGCGCCGTCGCCCGCGCCCGCTTACTGGTGGCGCATGAGCCGGCCCTTCTCGCGCTCCCAGTCGCGCTCCTTCTCGGTCGCGCGCTTGTCGTAGTCCTTCTTGCCGCGCGCGACGCCGATCTCCAGCTTGGCGCGGCCCTTCTTCCAGTACAGCGACAGCGGAATCAGCGTGTAGCCGCGCCGCTCGACAGCGATGACGAGCTGCAGGATCTGCTCGCGGTGCAGCAGCAGCTTGCGCGTGCGCGTGGCGTCCGGGTGCACGTGCGTCGAGGCCGACAGCAGCGGCGAGATGTGGCAGCCGAACAGCCAGCTCTCGCCGTCCTTCAGCAGCACGTAGCTCTCCTTCAGCTGCACCTTGCCGGCGCGCAGCGCCTTGGCCTCCCAGCCCTCGAGGGCGAGGCCGGCCTCCAGGCGTTCCTCGATGAAGAAGTCATGGAAGGCCTTCTTGTTCTGGGCGATGGTCGATGGCGGGGCGTTCTTGGATTTCTTGCTCATCGGCGGATTGTACCCGGCGCCGTGCTGGCTGCGGACCGGCGGCGCGGTTGAGCGGGCGCGGCAATTGCCAGAGAATGCGCGCCGCGCCGGCACCGGACCGGTGGACATTCACGAGAACACATCAGGGAGCCCCCGGGTGGCGACGATCAAGAAGAGCGCGCTGGTCGCCTATTCGGCGGCGCGCATGTACGCGCTCGTCGCGGACATCGAGGCTTATCCGCAGTTCCTGCCGTGGTGCCGCTCGACACGCATCCTTGCGCGCAACGGCGACGAACTGCGCGCGAGCATCGAGATGGCCAAGGGCGCGGTCAACAAGTCGTTCTCGACCTGCAATCGCCTGCAGGCCAACAAGATGATCGAGATGCGCCTGATCGACGGGCCGTTCCGGCATCTGGAAGGCTACTGGCGCTTCGAGGGGCTGGGGGAGGATGCATGTCGGGTGTCGCTGGATCTCGAGTTCGAGTTCTCCAGCACCTTGCTGCGGCTCGCGATCGGGCCGATCTTCAACCAGATCGCGAACACGCTGGTCGATTCCTTCTGCAAGCGGGCGGTACAGATCTATGGCCGGGGATGAAAAGATGAACGTGGAGGTCGCCTACGCGCGGCCGGACCAGCAACTGATTCTGGCGCTCGAGCTGCCGCACGGGGCCAGCGTCGCCGAGGCGCTGGCGGCGGCGAGCGGGCCGCTGCAGGAGCGTTTTCCGGAACTCGACCTGGCCGCGGCCGAGGTCGGCGTGTTCGGCAAGGCCGTCACGCGCAGCCAGCCGCTGCAGCCGGGCGACCGGGTCGAGATCTACCGCAAACTCGTCGCCGACCCCAAGGAAGTCCGCAAGCAGCGCGCTGCCGAGGGCCGGCTGAAGAAGCAGCGGCGTGAGGACGCGGCCGGCGACTGAGCGTCCGGCCGCAAGCCCGGCTCAGCCCTGCGGCGGGTATTCGACGCGACTCAGCACGTCGCGCTCGAAGTACAGCGTCACGCGCCGCTGCTCGGGCTCGCCGTCGTCGTAGGTGCCGGGACGGTAGCTGTAGACGTAGTCCCAGCGGTTCTGGTGGAACGGATCGGTGACCAGCGGCGTGCCGAGGCGCTGCTGCACCTCGCGCTTGCTCATGCCGGGCGTGATCGTGCCGAGTGTCGCCTCGTCGAGGTAATTCCCCTGCCGGACCTTGGTCTTGTAGAACGTGGGCAGCGGCATCGAGAAATCCGAGAAATACGAGCAGCCGCTGCCGCAGACGAGCAGTGCGGCGAGGCCGAGGCAGGCGGGAATCCGGGGCATTTGAGGCGGCGGGCACGGTGACTTAGACTCGGGCATCATAACCGATTCCGCCGGTCCGGCTGACGGCGCGCGAGGAGAACCGGCCCTTGGGCTCGAAAGAACTGAAGCAGGTGGGCCTGAAGGTCACGCTGCCGCGCATGAAGATCCTCGCGATCCTGCAGGAACACGGCGGCGCGCAGCACCTGAGCGCCGAAGACATCTACAAGTCCCTGATCGCGAGCGGCGAGGAAGTCGGTCTGGCGACCGTCTACCGCGTGCTGACGCAGTTCGAGACCGCCGGCCTGGTCAAGCGCCATCACTTCGAGGGCGGCCAGTCGGTGTTCGAGCTGAATCAGGGCGAGCACCACGATCACATCCTGTGCCTGCAGTGCGGCCGCATCGAGGAGTTCGTCGATGAGGTCATCGAGACGCGCCAGCGCGAGATCGCCGCGCAGCACGGCTTCCGGCTCGCCGAGCACTCGCTGATCCTGTACGGCAACTGCACGAACCCCGACTGTCCGCACCGGCCGCCGACCCACTGAAACGCGCGCCCGCTCCCTCCCGTTCGCTCTCCGTCCCGAGGCTGCTGCGGCCTGCTCAGGCCGGGCGTGCGTCGCTGCCTGCGGCGTGCGCATCGGCAGCGTTACCGGGCGGGGCCGGCGCGTAGTCCGCGGGCAGCGTCGGCAGGTCGGTCGCGTGACCGGCGGCTTCGCGCTCGTCCCACTGCGCCTTGATCTCCAGGATGCGCGGCAGGATGTCGGCAAAGGCCGTCACCAGCCGCGGTTCGAAGTGGCGGCCGGCGCCCTTGTGCAGCTCCGCCAGCGCCCGTTCGGCCGGCCAGGCTTCCTTGTACGGGCGCTTCATCGTCAGCGCATCGAAGACATCGGCGATCGCGACGATGCGCGCGGTCTCGGGGATGCCGGTGCCGCAGAGGCCGTCGGGGTAGCCGCTGCCGTCCCATTTCTCGTGATGGCGCAGCGCGATCTGCGCGGCCATCTGGAACACCGGCGCCTGACTGCGCGCGAGGATGTCGTGGCCGATGCGCGGGTGGGTGCGCATGATCACCCATTCGTCCGCGTCGAGCGGGCCGGGCTTGCGCAGGATCGCGTCCGGGATGCCGAGCTTGCCGGTGTCGTGCATCGGTGCGGCGAGTTCGAGCCGCCGGCAGATCCCGGCGTCGAGCCCGCAGGCGCCGCCCAAGGCCGCGGCATATGCCGCCATGCGCCAGATATGCACGCCGGTGTCGTTGTCGCGGTAATGGCCGGCTTCGCCGAGCATGTAGATCGCATCGTGGTAGCTGCGCTCCAGCCGCTCCAGGCTGACCAGCGACAGATGCGCCCGCACGCGCGCACGCACGATCGGTGGTGACACGGGCTTGACGAGGTAGTCGACGGCACCGGCCTCGAAGCCGCGGGTCTCGTCGAGCGTGTCGGTGCAGCCGCTGACGAAGATCACCGGGATGGCGGCGGTCTGCGCATCGGCCTTCAACTGCCGGCAGACCTCGTAACCGTCCATGTCCGGCATGCGCACGTCGAGCAGGATCAGCAGCGGCTGGTGGCGCACGGCGGCGCGCAGGGCTTCCTCGCCGCTGCGGGCAAACGCGAGCCGGTACAGGCCGCCGAGCACCTCGCGCATCACGGCGAGGTTCAGCGGTTCATCGTCGACGATCAGGATCGGTCCATGGATCATTTCGGGTTCCCTCGGGTTCTCTGGGGGGATTTTTCAGGAACTTTCCGGTATCACGCCCGACAGCCCGAGTCGTGGCGCGAGGGCATGGGCAGCCGCCTCGGCGCGGCGGAAATCGAAGTTCTCGATCGCGGTGCGCAGTTCCGCGATCTGCGGCGCCGGCACGCACGCGGCAAGCTCATCGAGCAGCGGCTCGATCGCGTCCGGCTCGTCGGTATCGAGTGCTGCCAGCATCCGGTCGAGCAGCGCGGCCAGCTCGTGGCCGGCCTCGCCGGGCGTGGCGGCCGTGCCGGGGGCGGCTTCGTCTTGCGCCGGTGGCTTGGGCGGTGCGTATTCGCGGATCGCGGTCAGGGCCTCGTCGAGGGCGCCGGCGAGCGGTGCGCAGGCCTCAGGCGGCGCCACGCCGGCGCGCAGGGCCTGTTCGGCCTCGACGGCGGCGGCCGCGAGCGCAAGCAGGCCGAGGTTGCCGGCCGTGCCCTTGAGCCGGTGCACGCCGGCTGCCGCCTCGGCCGCTCCGGCGGCACCGAGCCGCGCGGCGCAGTCGCCGTACTCGGCGGCGAAGCGCTGCAGATAGCGGCGCAGCACGGCCGCATCGTTCCAGAGCGCCAGGGCCTGTGGCAGATCGAGCACGGGCGCAGGCTCGGCCGGCAGCGGCGGTGCGCGGCTGACGGCGGAGACTCCAGTGGCGGCAGCCGGCTGCCAGCCTGCGCTGCGCGCGACGCGGGCGATCAGGGCCACGGCGGCATCGGCATCGAAGGGCTTGGCGATGAAGTCGTTCATGCCGGCCGCGAGGGCGGCGTCCTGCTGGTCGCGGAAGGCGCCGGCGGTCAGCGCGATCACCGGCAGCCGGGACAAACCCGCCGTGCGCCGGATCGTGCACGTGGCTTCGTGGCCGTCCATGACCGGCATCTGCACATCCATCAGCACCAGATCGACGGTACCGACGTGCGCCTTCAGCCATTCGACGGCCTGGCGGCCGTCGCTGGCGAGCGAGACCCGGGCGCCTTCGCCGGCGAGGATGCGCCGGGCGACATCGCGGTTGATGTCGCTGTCATCGACGACGAGCACGCGCAGGCCCGGCAGCCGCGGTGGCTGGCTGGTCACCGGGGCGGGGCTGGCGGCGGCGCCCTGGCGGCAGAGCGTGCGCACGACGGCATCGTGCAGCGCCGAAGGCGTCACCGGCTTGCTCAGGATCGCATCGATCATCCGGCTGTCGTCCAGGGCCTGCAGCTTCGCGCAGGAGAAGGTCGTGGCCATCAGCAGGATCGGTTCACGCCGGTCGCCGGTGAGGCTGCGGATGGCGCGGGCCGTCGCGAGTCCGTCCATGCCCGGCATCTGCCAGTCGAGCACGATGATGGTGCGCGGCCGCTCCGGATCGCGCGGGAAGTGGCTGCGGACGTGTTCGACGGCCGCCGTGCCCGAATCGAGCGCGACCGGCTTCCAGCCGAGCTGCAGTGCCGTGCCGCAGAGCGCCGCGCGCGAGGTTTCGTTGTCATCGACGATCAGCACGTCGAGCCCGGCCAGATCGGGCACGGACAGCGGCAGCTGCGGGCCGCGTTCAAAGCCGAGCGTGAAGCGGAAGGTGCTGCCCAGGCCCGGGGCGGATTCCACCTCCAGTGCACCACCCATCAGCGCCACCAGCCGGCGGCTGATCGCGAGTCCGAGTCCGGTGCCGCCGAAGCGGCGCGTCGTCGAGGTGTCAGCCTGCACGAAGGCGGCGAACAGCTCCTGCTGGCGGGCGGGCTCGATGCCGATGCCGGTGTCGCGCACCGCAAACTCCAGCCGCACGCGCTGCGCATCGGCTTCGAGCACGCGCACCTCGACGCTGACCTGACCGTGCTCGGTGAACTTGATCGCGTTGCCGGTCAGGTTGATCAGCACCTGAGCGAGGCGCAGCGCGTCGCCGGTCAGGCTGTCGACGCCGGGCGGCGCTGACAGCACGAGTTCGAGCTCCTTGTCGGCGCAGGCGGCCGCCATCAGCGAGGACAGGTCATCGAGCACGTCACCGAGGCGGAAGGCGGCGTGTTCGAGTTCGAGCCGGCCGGCCTCGATCTTCGAGAAGTCGAGGATGTCGTTGAGGATGGTCTGCAGCGTGCGGCCCGAGCGGCGGATGCGGCGCACGAGTTCCCCGGCCTCGGCCGGCAGCGGCATGCGTTCGAGCAGGTAGGCGAGGCCGAGGATCGCGTTCATCGGCGTGCGGATCTCGTGGCTCATGTTCGCGAGGAACACCGCCTTGGCGTGCGCACCGGCCTCGGCCGCCTCGGCGCGCTCGGCGAGCCGCTCATGCAGGTGAGCGAGCTGGCGCCGGGTGCGCTGGAAGCCGATGCCGACCAGTGCCGTGGCGGCCAGCAGTACGGCGACCACGCTGCCGACCTGCGTGACGATGTGCTGGCGGGCGGCCACCAGCGTCGCCTGCGGAATGCGCAGCGCCATGTGCCAGAACTCGTCAGGCGCGCCTTCGGTGATGCTCAGGTGCGCCGGCAGGCCGAGCCAGAGCCAGAGGCCATCGTCCTGCTTCAGGCTGCCGGAGACCTGCGCCTGCAGGGCGGACCAGAGCGCCGGTGCGCGCCGGGCCAGCGTGCGCGCCGGATCGAGCTGGAAGCCCCATTCGTCGGCAGGCTCGGGTGCGAGCAGCCAGTAGCCGTCGCCATTGAGCAGCATCAGCTCTCCGGCCTGCTGGCGACTGGTCTGGCGTACGGCATCGAGCAGCACGCGACCGAGGTAGTTGAGCACGACGATGCCGTGGCGCCGGCCCTCGGCATCGAACAGCGGCATCGCAAAGCGCAGCACCGGCTTGAACGGCCGTTCGATCTGCCCGTGCTCGACGTTCAGGTCGAGCGGCGACTGATGGATCGCGCCGGCCGGCAGTTGCATCGTCTCGATGAAATACGGGCGGTCAGCCTTGGACTGCAGGGCTTCGGGCGGTACCACGTATGGCTGGCCGTCGCGGTAATCGACGCGCACGCGTTCGCGGCCGCTCGCGTCGATCCAGCGGATCTGGTCGAAATCCCGATGCGACAGCATGTACGCGACGTATTCAGCGGCCACGGCTGCCAGTCCGTCGGGGTCGTTGTCACGCAACGCGCCGTGCAGGTCCGGCAGCGCGGCCAGGTAGGTGATGTCGGCAACGGCACCGCGCATCGTCGCGCGCAGCGTCGCCGTGGCCACCTCGACGCGCTCCTGACCGGCCGCCGCGAGGCGTTCCTGCGTGTGGCGCAGTTCGGAGCCGGCATACA
Organism: Plasticicumulans sp.; assembly: GCF_035331805.1. Classification (NCBI taxonomy): domain Bacteria; kingdom Pseudomonadati; phylum Pseudomonadota; class Gammaproteobacteria; family Candidatus Competibacteraceae; genus Plasticicumulans; species Plasticicumulans sp. The sequence goes on from NZ_DAOLKE010000010.1 coordinate 17,703, forward strand.
GCCCGCCGCCGCCGGCGATCAGCAGCGCCGCAATCGGGATGAGCGGCCAGAAAGAGTGCATGTCAGCAAGCCGTCGACCGGCGGTTCCTCTGCAGGCTTTCGGTTTCCGGGGGCAGGCCGGGGTGCGTCGGCAATGATCACCGGCAGACACCGGACAGGCGGCGGCCCGGGCTGCCTGCCTGTCGATCGGCAAGACAGAAGCCGCCCTTCCGGGCTGGATATCGACCGACACCCCTGCAACTGTAGGTGCCGGGAAACAGCTTCCGGACCGGTTCTGCGGGCCTTCATGGCCCAGCCGGCGACAGCAATGCCTGCGCGTGCCAGCATTGCTGTCGCCTGTCTGTACATTAA
>NZ_DAOLKE010000010.1:18153-29000 GCF_035331805.1 Plasticicumulans sp.
CGGCGACAGCAATGCCTGCGCGTGCCAGCATTGCTGTCGCCTGTCTGTACATTAATTCATCCGAATGTTAATAGCATTAAATTAATTGTGGTAAACGGCAGGAGCGGCGGTGCAGTTTCGCGCCGCCGGTGCGGATGCTCGCCGTCGATGCCGCGCCGGTGGCGGCGCGGGCGGGGTTTCAGGCCTGGCCGCGGGCGATCATCTCGCGCGCGTGGGCGAGCGTGCGGGCGGTGATGTCGATGCCGCCGAGCATGCGCGCGATCTCCTGCACGCGGGCCTCGGCATCGAGCGCGATGACGCGGGTCGCGGTGCTCTCGCCATCCGTCTGCTTGTGCACCTGCAGATGGCGGTGCGCCTGCGCGGCGACCTGCGGCAGGTGCGTGACGCAGAGCACCTGCCGGCCGCTGCCGAGTTCGCGCAGCCGCCGGCCGACGATCTCGGCGACGCCGCCGCCGATGCCGGTGTCGACCTCGTCGAAGATCAGCGTCGGGATCTGCGCGCCGTGCGCGGTGATCACCTGCAGCGCCAGCGAGATGCGCGCGAGCTCGCCGCCGGAGGCGACCTTCGCGAGCGGGCGCAGCGGCTGGCCGGGGTTGGCGCTGACCATGAACTCGATCTGCTGCAGCCCGGCCGGCGTCGGGCGTTCGAGCGGCTGCAGCTCGACCGCGAAGCGCCCGCCCGGCATGCCGAGCTCGTGCATCGCCGCGCCGACCTGCTCGCCGAGCGTCACCGCCGCCGCCGCGCGTGCGGCGCCGACCTGATCGGCGATGCGCCGGTAGGCGGTCTCGGCCTTCGCCAGCTCCTGCGTCAGCTCGTCGAGGCGCAGCTCGCCGTGTTCGAGTTCGTCGAGTTCGGCGCGCAGCGCATCGAGCAGGCCGGGCAGGTCCTCGGGGCGCTGGCGGTGCTTGCGTGCCAGTGCGCTGATCTCGCCGAGCCGCGTTTCCAGCCAGCCGAGCCGGCGCGGGTCGAGGTCGAGCCGGTCGAGGTAGCGGCGCAGTCCGTCGGCGGCCTCCTGCACCTGGATCAGCGCCGAGCCGACCAGCTCGGTGAGCGGCGCGAGCGCGGCATCGATGCCGGCGAGCTCGCCGAGCTGGTCGGCGGCCGTGCCGAGCAGGCCCTGCGCCGAGACCGGCTCGCCTTCGTAGAGCGCATCGAGCACCTGGCGGCAGGTGTCGAGCAGCCGCCCGGCGTTGGCGAGGCGGGCGTGCTCCTCTTCGAGCTGCGGCAGTTCGTCGGCACCGAGCGCGAGGTCTTCGAGCTCGCGCACCTGGTAGCGCAGCATGTCGAGGCGCGCATCGCGCTCGGCGCCACGCTGGGCGAGTTCGTCGATGCGCCGGCGCAGCCGCGCCCAGTGCTGGAAGGCGGCGCCGAGCGCGGTGAGTTCGGTTTTGAGGCCGGCGTGGGCGTCGAGCAGCGCGCGCTGCGCGTCGCGCTGCATCAGCGACTGGTGCTCGTGCTGGCCGTGGATGTCGACCAGCCGCTCGCCGAGTTCGCGCAGGCTCGCGAGCGGCAGCGGCGAGCCGTTGATCCACGCGCGCGAGCGGCCGTCGCGGCCGATCGTGCGCCGCAGCACGCATTCATGCGTTTCGAGGTCGAGCTCGCGCTCGGCGAGCCAGTCCTGCGCCCCCGGCAGGCGCTCGACATCGAAGCGCGCGGCAATCTCGGCGCGCTCGGTGCCGGTGCGCACGGCTGCGGCGTCGCTGCGGTCGCCGAGCAGCAGGCCGAGCGCATCGACCATGATCGACTTGCCGGCGCCGGTCTCGCCGGTGACCGTGGTCATGCCGGGGCCGAATTCGAGTTCGAGGCTTTCGACGATCGCGTAATCGCGGATGGAGAGTTGGGTCAGCATCGGCAGCAGGGAAGCGCGGGCAGGAGGCGTGCGGGAAGCGGGAAGCGGCTGGAAAAGCCCGTGGCGGGCGCGCCGCCGTCAGCGGTTCGAGGTCGCGCCTTCGGGGTTGACGCCCCAGCGCAGCTTGGCGCGCAGCAGCTCGAAGTAGTCGTGACCGACCGGGTGCAGCAGGCGCATGCGCCGGCGCTTCTGGCGCACGACGACGCGGTCGCCCGGCTCGATCGGCAGGCTGATCTGGCCGTCGCAGGTGATCTGCGTGTGCGTGGTGTTGCGCACGCAGATCTCGATCTGCGCGTCGGCCCCGACCACGATCGGGCGGTGCGTCAGCGTGTGCGGGCAGATCGGTGCGACCAGCAGCGCTTCGAGCGCCGGGTGCAGGATCGGGCCGCCGCAGGACAGCGCATACGCGGTCGAGCCGGTCGGCGTCGAGATGATCAGGCCGTCGGAGCGGTAGGCGTTCAGCAGCTGGCCGTCGAGGAAGGTGTCGAGCTCGACCATGCGCGCCACGTCGCGCTTGTGCACGACGACATCGTTGAGCGCCATCGCCTCGCTGAGCGTCTGCTCGCCGCGCAGCACCTGCGCGTGCAGCATCAGGCGCAGCTCCTCGCGGAAGCGCCCCTGCAGGATCTCGTCGAGGCCGGCCGGAATCTCGTTCGGCGACACATCGGTCAGGAAGCCGAGCCGGCCGAGGTTGACGCCGACGATCGGCACCTGGAAGTCGACCAGCGCACGCGCAGCGTCGAGCAGTGTGCCGTCGCCGCCGACGACGATGGCGAGATCCGCCTGCCGGCCGATCAGCCGGCGCGTGGCGACCTCGGGGCCGCGCACCGTCACGTGTGCGGCACTCTGCTCGTCGAGCAGCACGCGACGGCCGGCCTGCCTGAGCCAGCCGGCGATCTGGTCGAGCGTCGGCGCGACGCTCGCGTCGTTGTACTTGCCGATGAGGCCGATGGTGCTGAAGAGATAGGGCATCGTGCGGGCCTTCCGGAAGCGCGTGCGGGCTATGATCGCACGCACCCGGTGCGCCGACCTATCGCCTTGACACCCCGCGCCGGGGCTGATTAGCTGACCCTGTTTGGCACTCTACGGCCCTGAGTGCCAATCGCCGCCGGAGACGCACCGTGGCCCGTCAGCCCGTACCCGCCAGCCAGTTGTCCGATCGCGCCCAGCTGCTGCTGAAGGCGCTGGTGCAGCGCTACATCGAGGACGGCCAGCCGGTCGGCTCGCGCACGCTGGCCAAGAACACCGGCATGGACCTGTCGCCGGCGACGATCCGCAACGTCATGTCGGACCTCGAGGAACTCGGCTTCCTGCGCGCGCCGCACACCTCGGCCGGGCGCGTGCCGACCGTGCGCGGCTACCGCTTCTTCGTCGACACGCTGATGCAGGTGCGCCCGCTCGAGAACGCCGCCGTGCAGTCGATGGAGCGCGAGCTGCGCGGCGCGCACAGCACGCACGGTCTCGTGCAGTCGGCCTCGACGCTGCTGTCGGGGCTCTCGCACATGGCCGGCATCGTGATGATCCCGCGCCGTGACTCGGTGACGCTGCGCCAGATCGAGTTCCTGCCGCTGTCGGAGCGGCGCGTGCTGGCGATCATCGTCGTCAACGAGCGCGAGGTGCAGAACCGCATCCTGCACGTCTCGCGCGACTACACGCGCACCGAGCTGACCGAGGCCGCGAACTACCTGAACCGCCTGTTCGCCGGCCACGACCTGCAGCAGGTGCGCGCGCAGCTGCTCGCCGAGCTGCAGGCCGCGGAGCTGGAAGCCAACGACCTGCTGCAGCGTGTCGCCGAGATGGCCGAGCAGGCGCTGAGCCCGGAGGCGCGCGAGCTGCCCGATGACTTCGTGCTCGCCGGCCAGACCAACCTGATGGGCTTCTCGGAGCTGGCCGACGTGCAGCGCCTGCGCGGCCTGTTCGAGGCCTTCACGCACAAGCGCGACCTGCTCGGCCTGTTCGACCAGTGCCTGCGCGCCGACGGCGTGCAGATCTACATCGGCGACGAATCCGGCTACGAAGTCCTCGACGAATGCAGCGTCATCGCCGCGCCCTACGGCTGCCCCGGCCAGACGCTCGGCGTGCTCGGCATCATCGGGCCGACGCGCATGGCCTATGAGCGCGTCGTGCCGCTCGTCGACGTGACCGCGAAGCTGCTGTCGGCGGCCTTGAATTCCCAGGCCTGACCCCCCAGATACCGAGCCCGTATGCCTGCATCGCCGTCCTGCGGCGGCGCGTGCGGGCGTCCTTTGCTGCCGAAACCGGCCGTCACGCACGGTCGCCCGCCTTACCGGAGAGCCATCCGCATGAGCCAGGAAGACATCACCGCGACCCCGAATCCCGCCGCCGCCGCCGAGGCGCAGCCGGCGCCGGCCGCGCACGAGGAGCTGCCGGTCGCGACCCCCGAACAGGAACTGGAGAACCTGCGCGCCGAGCTGGCCGCGGTCAGCGCCAAGGCCGAGGCGCACTGGAACGAATTCCTCGCCGCGCGCGCCGAGATGGACAACCTGCGCCGGCGCAGCGAGCGCGATCTGGCCAACGCCCACAAGTTCGCGCTGGAAAAATTCTTCGCCGAGCTGCTGCCGGTGCGCGACGGCCTGGAGATGGGCATCCAGGCCGCCGTCGAGGGCGCCGACTTCGCGAAGCTGCGCGAGGGCAGCGAGATGACGCTGCGCATGCTCGCCGCGGCGATGGCCAAGTTCGGGCTGGTCGAGATCGACCCGGCCGGCCAGAAGTTCAATCCCGAGCAGCACGAGGCGCTGGCGATGGCGCCGGTGCCCGGCGTCGAGCCGAACCACGTCGTGCAGGTCGTGCAGAAGGGCTACGTGCTCAACGAGCGCCTCGTGCGCCCGGCCAAGGTCATCGTCGCGAAGGCGCCGTGACGGCGGCATGAACATTTCATGTGATTCGCGCAATTCGCGTGCCGCGGACGCTTGAAGCGCCGGCCCGCGTCCCCATTTCCGCGAACAGCGGCGGGTCGCCGCGACCCGCAAGACCGAACCGCAGCCCCAGCCTGCCAGCGCACCCCTTCAGAGAGGACATCATGGGCAAGATCATCGGCATTGACCTCGGCACGACCAACTCCTGCGTCGCCATCATGGAAGGCGGCAAGCCGCGCGTCATCGAGAACAGCGAGGGCGACCGCACCACGCCGTCGATCGTCGCCTTCCTCGAAGACGGCGAGATCACCGTCGGCCAGCCGGCCAAGCGTCAGGCCGTCACCAATCCGCAGAACACGCTGTTCGCGGTCAAGCGCCTGATCGGCCGCCGCTTCACCGACGCCGAGGTGCAGAAGGACATCGATCTCGTCCCGTACAAGATCGTCAAGAACTCCAACAACGACGCCTGGGTCGAGGCGCGCGGCAAGGCGATGGCGCCGCCCGAAATCTCGGCGCGCGTGCTGATGAAGATGAAGAAGACCGCCGAGGACTATCTCGGCGAGCCGATCACCGAGGCCGTGATCACGGTGCCGGCCTACTTCAACGACTCGCAGCGCCAGGCGACCAAGGACGCCGGCCGCATCGCCGGTCTGGAGGTCAAGCGCATCATCAACGAGCCGACCGCGGCGGCGCTCGCCTTCGGCATGGACAAGTCCGGCGGCAAGGACCGCAAGATCGCGGTCTATGACCTCGGCGGCGGCACCTTCGACATCTCGGTCATCGAGATCGCCGATGTCGACGGCGAGAAGCAGTTCGAGGTGCTCTCGACCAACGGCGACACCTTCCTCGGCGGCGAGGACTTCGACAAGCGCGTCATCGACTACCTCGTCGAGCAGTTCCAGAAGGACACCGGCATCAACCTCGCCAGTGACCCGCTGGCGCTGCAGCGCCTGAAGGAATCGGCCGAGAAGGCCAAGATCGAGCTGTCCTCGGCGCAGCAGACCGAGATCAACCTGCCGTACATCACCGCCGATGCCTCGGGTCCGAAGCACCTGAACCTGAAGCTGACGCGCGCCAAGCTCGAATCGCTGGTCGAGGACCTGATCGAGAAGACCATCATCCCGTGCCGCACGGCGCTCAAGGATGCCGGCGTCTCGGTCGGCGACATCGACGACGTGCTGCTGGTCGGCGGCCAGACCCGCATGCCGAAGGTGCAGGAGGCGGTCAAGGCCTTCTTCGGCAAGGAGCCGCGCAAGGACGTGAACCCCGACGAGGCGGTCGCCGTCGGCGCGGCGATCCAGGGCGGCGTGCTCGGCGGCACGGTCAAGGATGTGCTGCTGCTCGACGTGACCCCGCTCAGCCTCGGCATCGAGACGCTCGGCGGCGTCATGACCAAGCTGATCGAGAAGAACACCACCATCCCGACCAAGCAGACGCAGACCTTCTCGACCGCCGACGACAACCAGACGGCCGTCACCGTGCACGTGCTGCAGGGCGAGCGCGAGCAGGCGCACGCCAACAAGTCGCTCGGCAAGTTCGACCTGCAGGACATCCCGCTGGCCCCGCGCGGCGTGCCGCAGATCGAGGTGACGTTCAACATCGACGCCAACGGCATCCTGCACGTCTCGGCAAAGGACAAGGCCACCGGCAAGGAGCAGAGCATCGTCATCAAGGCGAGCTCGGGCCTCAACGAGGACGAGATCCAGCGCATGGTCAAGGACGCCGAGGCGCACGCCGAGGAGGACCGCAAGTTCCACGAGCTGGTCAATGCCCGTAACGGCGCCGACAACCTGATCCACGCCTCGGAAAAGACGCTGAAGGACCTCGGCGAGAAGGTCGAGCCGGCCGAGCGCGCCGCGCTCGAATCGGCAATCTCGGAGTTGCGCACCGCGGCCAAGGGTGACAACAAGGACGTGATCACCAGGAAGACCGAGGCGCTCGGCGAGCTGTCCTCGAAGCTCGCGACCCGGCTGTACTCGGCCGAGGCCGGAGCCGAAGGCGCCGCCGGTGCCGGTGCGAAGAAGCCGGCCGAGGACGGCGTCGTCGATGCCGAGTTCGAAGAAGTGAAGGATCGCAAGTAAGCTCGCCGGTTGAGCCGTGCGTGTGTGGCCGGGCGTCGGGACTTTCCCCGGCGCCCGGCTTTTGTCGTGTCCCTGAGGCGGGTTCCGCACCCGCCCGCCGCCCCGACGGATCGTGCCGATGTCCAAGCGTGATTTGTATGAAGTGCTCGGCGTCGCCAAGAACGCCAGCGACGACGAGATCAAGAAGGCCTATCGCCGCCTGGCGATGAAGCTGCATCCGGATCGCAACCCCGACGACAAGGTCGCCGAGGAGAAATTCAAGGAGGTCAAGTTCGCCTACGAGTCGCTGTCCGATGCGCGCAAGCGCGCGGCCTACGACCAGTTCGGCCACGCCGGCCTCGAAGGCGGCCCCGGCGGCGGCGGTCCGGGTGGGGCCGGCGGACCGAACTTCTCGGACATCTTCGGCGACATCTTCGGCGACATCTTCACCGGTGGTGGCGGCGGCGGACGCGGCGGGCGCGACTCGGCCTACCGCGGCGCCGACCTGCGCTACATGCTGGACCTGACGCTCGAAGAGGCCGTGTTCGGCACCACGGCCAAGATCCGCGTGCCGACGCTGGTCGGCTGCCAGCACTGCAACGGCAGCGGCGCGAAGAAGGGCACCAAGCCCGCGCAGTGCCCGACCTGCAACGGCGTCGGTCAGGTGCGCATGCAGCAGGGCTTCTTCTCGATCCAGCAGACCTGCCCGCGCTGCCACGGTCGCGGCGTCGTGATCATGGACCCCTGCGAGCACTGCCACGGCCACGGCCGCGTCGAGGAGCAGAAGACGCTGTCGGTGAAGGTGCCGGCCGGCGTCGACAACGGCGACCGCATCCGCCTGTCCGGCGAGGGCGAGGCCGGCGAGGGCGGCGGACCGGCCGGCGACCTGTACGTGCAGATCCGCGTCAAGCCGCACCCGATCTTCACGCGCGAGGAGAACGACCTGTTCTGCGAGGTGCCGATCAGCTTCACGATGGCGGCCCTCGGCGGCGAGATGGAAGTCCCGACGCTCGACGGTCGCGTGGCGCTGAAGATTCCCTCCGAAACCCAGACCGGGCGCGTGTTCCGGCTGCGCAGCAAGGGCGTGAAGTCGGTGCGCGGCGGCCTGCAGGGCGACCTGCTCTGCAAGGTCACGGTCGAAACCCCGGTCAACCTGACCGCCCGCCAGCGCGAGCTGCTCGAACAGTTCGCCGAGAGCATGGGCGAGGGCAGCCACGAGCACTCGCCGCAGTCGAGCGGCTGGTTCGACAAGGTCAAGAAGTTCTGGGACGAGATGACCGGCGCGGGCTGATCCGCTGCAGTGCCGGCGCGGGCAGGGCGGTGCGGGACGATTCCCGGCTGCCGCCGATGCAGACCCCGCGCTGGGTCAGACCCGAAAAGCCGGGCGCGCAGCCCGGCTTTTCTGCTGTCTGCGGCCGACGCCTTCCATCAGCACTGCCAGCACAGGATACCGATCCCAACAGAACGCCTCGCTTTTCAGCCCCTCGGCCATCCTGCGAGCTGCCCCCATTGTCCCGCCTCTGCGCCGGCAGGTCGCCGCCGGATCGTCAGGGCGGCTTGCGGGCGCCCGGCGGTTTCCGCATGCCGCCGCCTCAGGCCGCGATCTGTGCCGCCAGCGGCCGGTCCGGGAAGCGGTGGCGGGCCAGGGTGGCGACGAAGCGATCGACGGCGGTGGCCACGTCGCTGCCATCGGCGATCAGCACGCCCTGGGCTTCGAGCGTTGCGGCCGGCGAGCCGCTGCTGCCGGAGGCGGCGGTGGCCGCGAGGCCGCTCAGGGTGCCGAGCTGGGTTGCGGCCAGCAGCGCCCGGCCTTCGGCGAGCACGCCGATCGGCTTGCCGTGGCGGTAGGCCTCGTCGAGGAAGCGCCGGGCCTCGCCGATCTCGGTCAGCTGCTGCACGCCGGGGGCGCCGCCCGGCACGAACACGGCGTCGAACAGCACCGAGCTGCTGTTGGCGAAGGTCGCCATCGCCGCGATCTCGCCGGTCAGCGGGCCGAGGTGGGGGCCGACGACCATGGCCTGCGCGCCGGCGCAGCTGAGCGCCGAGCGCAGCGACAGGATCTGGCTGGCATCGCTGCCCGGAGCGGCGAGCACCGCGACCTTGCGCCCGGCGGCCGAGGCCGGCTGGCTGCCGTCGAGCAGGCTCAGGCCGCGCGTGCTCTGCAGCCGGCCCGAGGCCGAGGTCGGCGACACGGCCGAGGCGAAGATCGCGATCTCGTCGGCCTTGTCGCTCGCTGCCGAGGGCGGCACGGCTGCGGCGCTGTCACCGGCCGTCTCGCCGAGCGCGCGGCCGACCTGCGCGGCGAGCACCGGATTGATCTGCTGCAGATGATCGAGCATGCGCACGCGCACCTCGCGCGTCGCGACCTTGCTTAGTTCGAAGGACAGCGCCTTGGCGATGTGCGCGCGCTCGACCGCGGTCTGGCTGTTCCAGAACAGCTTCGCCTGCCCGTAATGGTCGGCGAAGCTCGGGCTGCGCTCGCGCAGCTTGCGGCCTTCGAGCGCGCCTGCGTGCGAATGGAAGCCATCGGCCGCGCCGGTGGCCGCCGGATCGTGGCCATCGAGCGAGGCCGGTGCGTAGGCGACGCGGCCCTTGTTGATGGTGTGGCGCATGTGCGCGTCGCGCTGGTGGTTGGCGACGCAGGCGAGCGGCCGGTTGATCGGCAGTTCGGAGAAGTTCGGCGAGCCGAGGCGCGACAGTTGCGTGTCGAGGTAGGAGAAATTGCGCCCCTGCAGCAGCGGGTCCTCGGTGAAGTCCATGCCGGGCACGATGTTGGTGGTCATGAACGCCACCTGCTCGGTCTCGGCGAAGAAGTTGTCGGGGTTGCGATCGAGCACCATGCGCCCGACCCGGCGCAGCGGCACGAGGTCCTCGGGCACGATCTTGGTGGCATCGAGGATGTCGAAATCGAATTGCGCGGCGGTCGCCTCGTCGAAGATCTGCACGGCCAGTTCCCATTCCGGGCAGTTGCCGGCCTCGATCGATTCCCACAGGTCCTTGCGGTGGAAGTCCGGATCGGCGCCGGCGAGCTTCAGCGCCTCGTCCCAGACCAGCGAGTGCGCGCCGTGCTTGGGTTTCCAGTGGTACTTGACGAAGTGCGCAACGCCCTCGGCATTGACGAGCCGGAAGGTGTGCACGCCGAAGCCGTCCATCAGCGCGTAGCTGCGCGGGATCGCCCGGTCGCTCATGACCCACATGATCATGTGCATGGCCTCGGGCGTCAGCGAGATGAAGTCCCAGAAGGTGTCGTGCGCGGTCGCCGCCTGCGGGATTTCGTTGTGCGGCTCGGCCTTGGCGGCGTGGATCAGGTCCGGGAACTTGATCGCGTCCTGGATGAAGAACACCGGGATGTTGTTGCCGACCAGATCCCAGTTGCCCTGCGGCGTGTACATCTTCACGGCGAAGCCGCGCACGTCGCGCGCGGTGTCGGCCGAGCCGCGCGAGCCGGCGACGGTCGAGAAGCGCACGAACACCGGCGTTTTCAGTGACGGATCGGTCAGCACCTGCGCGGTCGTGAATTCCGACAGCGAATCGTCGTAGACCTCGAAGAAGCCATGCGCCGCTGCGCCGCGCGCATGCACGACGCGCTCCGGGATGCGCTCGTGATCGAAGTGCTGCAGCTTCTCGCGCAGCAGGAAATCCTCCAGCAGCGTCGGCCCGCGCCCGCCGGCCTTCAGCGAGTTCTGGTCATCGCCGACCGGCTGGCCCTGATTCGTGCTCATCGGCGCCCGGCCGTCGGTGGTGGCGCGGGCCAGATCCTGCTGCTTGGCGTTTTCGTGGGACATGCGGAAATTCCTCGCTCGCTGGGGGGCCGGCACTGGAAGGATGTCGTCGGCCGGTTCGACGCGGACCGTGCGCGGGCACACGGCAGCCGTGTCGTCCGGACCCCGGACGGTGCGCGGGGGTTCGGCGGGCGGGGCGGGGCGGGGGTTACGATCCGGCAAGGTGAGGCGGGTCGCAGGCGCGACAGCCGCAACCGGCCTCGCTACGCTGCACTGCACACTCCAAAGCGCCGCAGGGCAGGGAGGCTGCGATGTCCGGACTACCCAAGCCGCGGGTGTT
>NZ_DAOLKE010000011.1:0-5197 GCF_035331805.1 Plasticicumulans sp.
CCGTCGCCGCGGCACGGGCGCGTGGTGCGCGCGTGGTCGCCGTCGGCACCACCGCCGTGCGCAGCCTCGAATCGGCGGCGGCCGGCGGGGAGCTGCGGCCGTTTGCCGGCGACACCGACATCTTCATCACGCCGGGCTACCGTTTCCGGGTGGTCGATGCGCTGGTGACCAACTTCCATCTGCCCGAATCGACGCTGCTGATGCTGGTCTCGGCGCTGGCCGGCCATGCGCAGGTGATGGCCGCGTACCGGCATGCGGTGGCGGCGCGCTACCGCTTCTTCAGCTACGGCGACGCGATGTTCGTGCGCGGTAGCCGGCCAGCGGGCTGAGCCGTTACGAAGCTCTTACAGGTAACGCCTTGTCGGCGCCTGCCGGCGCCCCCATGATCGTCGCAGTCCCGCGCCCGCAGACCGGCGCGCGGGGATCGTCGAGGAGACTCCCCATGAAACGCATCCTGCTGTTTGTCCTGACCAACATCGCCGTGCTGGTGGTGCTGAGCATCACGGCGAGCGTGCTCGGCGTCGATCGCTTCCTGACGCGCCAGGGGCTGAACCTGCCGGCGCTGCTCGGCTTCGCGGCCGTGTTCGGCTTCGGCGGTTCGCTGATCTCGCTGGCGATGTCGAAATGGATCGCCAAGTCCTCGGTCGGCGCCTACGTGATCGAGGTGCCGCAGAATCCGACCGAACGCTGGCTGGTCGAGACCGTGCAGCGCCAGGCGGCGGCGGCCGGCATCGGCATGCCCGAGGTCGCGATCTACGACTCGCCCGAGATCAACGCCTTCGCGACCGGCGCGAGCCGCAACAACGCGCTGGTGGCGGTCAGCACCGGGCTGCTGTCGAACATGAGCCCCGACGAGGTCGAGGGCGTGCTCGCGCACGAGGTCAGCCACGTCGCCAACGGCGACATGGTGACGCTGGCGCTGGTGCAGGGTGTGGTCAACACCTTCGTGATCTTCCTGTCGCGCGTGGTCGGCTTCGTGGTCGACCGGGCGCTGTCCGGCAACCGCGACGACGAGGGCGGGGTCGGCATCGGTTACTTCGTGACCAGCCTGATCTGCGAGATCCTGTTCGGCTTCCTGGCCTCGATGATCGTCATGTGGTTCTCGCGCCGGCGTGAATTCCGGGCCGATGCCGGCGGTGCACACCTCGCCGGCCGCAACCGCATGATCGCGGCGCTCGAACGCCTGCGCCAGATGCACGAGCCTTCGCACCTGCCCTCGCAGATGGCGGCCTTCGGCATCAACGGCGGCACCGTGCAGCGCCTGTTCATGACCCACCCGCCGCTGGAAGAGCGCATCGCCGCGCTGCGCGCCGCCTGAGCGTCCTCGCCCCGCGCACGCCCGGAAGCCCGCCGCCTGCGGCGGGCTTTTCGTCGGGGGCGGATAAGGGGAGCGGAAAGGCGCGCCGGGTTCAGCCGAACTGGCTGAAGTCGAACACCAGCTCCGGGGCCGGGGGCTGCACGATGTCGCCCTGGACCAGCATGGCGCCGAACTGCCAGGTGATCGCCATCTGCGCCGGGTTGTCGACGCCGGTCATGATCACCTGCGTGTGCTGCTCGGCAGCGAGCGCCGTCAGGTGATCGAGCTGCTGCTTGAAGGCGGCATCGCGCTGGGCCTGCTCCATGAGTTCGATGTCGATGCGCACGAAACCCGGCTGCGACTGGCGCAGCAGCTGCTCCGAGTACGGGCGGCCGCCGAAGCCGTCGAGCGCGATGCGGCAGCCGCGCGGTTCCACGGCCTGCTTGAGCTGGATCAGGTCGGCGAAGTAGGGCTCGACGACGGTCTCGGCGACCTCCAGCACCAGCACGCTGCCGGGCAGGTTGCGCTCGGCGAGCTGCTGCAGCAGCCAGTCGCGGTATTCGGCATCGGTGATCGAGTTCGACGACACGCGCACGAACACGGTCGGCAGGCCGGCACCGGCCGCGCCGCGCGCCGCGATCGCCGCGAGCGCCGTCGCCACCGTCCAGCGGTCGAGCTGGCGCATCAGTCCGCGCGTCTCGGCGAGCGGCAGCGCCTCGCGCAGGTCGAGCGGCTGGCCCTGTTCGTCGCTCGCGCTCAGGCAGGCATCGAAGAACTCGCCGCGGGCACCGGTGAAGCTCGCGATCGGCTGGTAGTACAGATGCACGCGCTGTTCGACCACGGCCTGACGGAAGGCGCGCAGGATGGTGTCGCGCCGCGCGATCGAGTCGCGCTCCGGGGCGACCGGCGTGTAGATCTGCACCTGACTGCCGCCGAGCTGGCGGGCCTGCTCGCAGGCCTTGTCGGCGTAGGAAATGATCTGCGTGGCGCTGGAGTTGGTGTCGCCGATCATGCAGATGCCGATGCTGGCCTTGGCGGTGATCAGCATGCCGCCGGCCTGGATCGTGTGGTTCTCGATGCCCTGGCGCACGCGCTCGCCGAGTTCGGCGACGGCCCCGCGCGCCGACAGCGGCGTATGCACCGTGAAGGTTGCATCCGAGAAGCGGGCAACGATCTCCTGCGGCCCGACCTGCTGCTGGATCGCCTCGGCGACGCCGCGCAGCAGGTCGTCGACGGCTTCGAGCCCGAGGCGTTCGGCGACACCGCGGTAATCGGTCATCAGCACGTAGAGCACGGCACCGCCGAGGCTGCCGCTGGTGGTCGCCGAGGTGTGGATGCGGTTCAGCAGCTCGGTGAAGTACTGGCGGTTGAACAGCCCGGTCAGCGTGTCGTGTTCGACGAAGTAACGCAGCTTGTCCTGCACCTCGGGCTGCTCGCCGCGCGGTTCGCGCACCAGCAGCTGCAGGCAGAATTCCTCGTTCATGCGCGCTGCCGAGGCGAGCAGCACGATGCGGATCTCGCTGCCGTCGGCGCGCACGCCGCGGCATTCGAGGCCGTCGCCGAGCGGGGCGTTCGGGTTGCGCTCGCGGGCGCGCAGGTAGCTCTTGACCGCGTCGCGGCTGTCGCGGTGGATCAGGTCGATCAGCGTGGTGTCGACCAGCGCGTCGTCGAAACCGAACAGCGCCCGGTAGCTCGGGTTGGTGTAGATGTGCGCGCCGGCGTGGATGTAGGCGATCGCATCGCGCGAGGTTTCGAGCAGCGCCTGCGCGCGGGCCTCGGCCTCGCGGTACAGGCCTTCCCAGCGCCGCGCCTGGCGGCGTTCGTTGAGCCGGCCGAGTTCGAGCCGGGCGACCAGCGGCAGCGAGTTCGAGTGATTCAGCGCCGCGATGCGGTCGGCCCCGGCGTTGAGCAACTGCACGGCGTCGATGCCGGCGGTCTCGTCGGCGACGGCGATGACCGGGATGTCCTTGAAGGCGCTGTCGATCGAGTCACGGACGTTCTCGATCGGCAGCACGCCCTCGCCGATGCGCACGATGGCGAGGTCGAAGGTCTGTTCGTCGATCAGGTGCTGCAGCGTGTCGATGCGGTCGGCCTGCCAGTGGCGCACCAGGAAACCCGCCGCCCGCAGCGGGCGCAGTACCGGCTGGGCATCGGCCTGGGGCCGGTCGACCAGCAGCAGACGGATCGTCGAATCAAGGGACACGCGCGGTTTACCTCGGGTCAGGACGCGACGGATGGCGCTCCGTGCAGGCTGGAATCAGCAGAGGGGAGTCTTGGCGGGCCGGCCGGCTTCCTCGCGCACCAGCCGGGGCACCAGATAACCGGGCAGCATCGCCCGCAGTGCGCCCATGATAGACAAGGCCTGTTGCTCGGAAACCTCAAAGTGTGTCGCACCCCCCACGCGATCGAGCAGGTGCAGGTAATACGGCAGCACGCCGGCGGCGAACAAGGCCTCGGACAGCGCGGCCAGCGTCGTCGCCGCGTCGTTGACGCCGGCGAGCAGCACCGACTGGTTCAGCAGCGTCACGCCCGCGGCGCGCAGGCGTGCGCAGGCCTGCACCAGCGCGGCATCGATCTCGCGGGCATGATTGACGTGCAGCACGAGCACGACCGGCAGGCGGCTGCGCAGCGCAGCGAGCAGGCCGGCGTCGATGCGCCCGGGGTCGACGACCGGCTGGCGGGTATGGATGCGCAGGCGTTCGAGTTGCGGCACGGCGTCGGCGGCCTGCACCAGCTCACGCAGCCGGCGGTTCGACAGCGTCAGCGGATCGCCGCCCGACAGGATCAGCTCGCGGATCGACCGGTCGGCGTGCAGGTGCGCGAAGGCCGCCTCCCAGCCGGCGGGACTGGCGCCGGTGTCGGCATAGGGGTACTCGCGCCGGAAGCAGTAGCGGCAGTGGATGGCGCAGGCACCGGTCACGAGCAGCAGCGCCCGTCCGGCATACTTGTGCAGCAGGCCCGGCGCGACGCGTGCTGCGGCATCGCCGACCGGATCGGCGCCGAAGCCCCCGGCCGTGGCGAGCTCATCGGCGAGCGGCAGGACCTGGCGCAGCAGCGGATCGGCCGGATCGCCGGGACGCATGCGCGCGACGAATCCGGCCGGTACCCGCATCGGAAACCGTTCTGCCGCGCGGCGCGCCGCCGGCAGCAGGGCCGCATCGAGGCCGAGCCGTTCGAGCAGGGTGGCGGGATCGGTGAGCAGACGGGCCCCGGACCCGTCGGTGGCAGGCGTGTCGTCGGCATGCGCGACAGCGGCTATCATCGTCGGCCTTCTCAACTCGGATACGCTCCGTTCCACGCAGGTCAGCGACGATGGCGACTTATAGTACCAACGAATTCAAGTCGGGTCTGAAGATCATGCTCGATGGCGACCCGTATGCCATCGTCGAGAACGAATTCGTCAAGCCCGGCAAGGGCCAGGCCTTCAACCGCGTGCGCGTGCGCAACCTGAAATCCGGGCGCGTGATCGAGCGCACGTTCAAGTCCGGCGACTCGGTCGAGGGCGCCGACGTGCTCGACATCGACATGCAGTACCTGTACTGCGACGGCGAGTTCTGGCACTTCATGAACCCGACCAGCTTCGAGCAGCTCGCTGCCGATGCCACGGCCGTCGGTGACAACGCCCGGTGGCTGAAGGAAAACGACCTCTGCCAGCTGACGCTGTGGAACGGCGTGCCGCTGTCGGTGCTGCCGCCGAACTTCATCATCGCCCGCATCACCGAGACCGACCCGGGCCTGAAGGGCGACACCTCCGGCGGCGGCGGCAAGCCGGCGACGCTCGAAACCGGCGCGGTCGTGCGCGTGCCGCTGTTCGTGCAGACCGACGAGGTGATCAAGGTCGACACGCGCACCGGCGAATACGTTTCGCGCGTCAAGGAATGAACCGTCCTTGCCGGCGCC
>NZ_DAOLKE010000011.1:5297-28981 GCF_035331805.1 Plasticicumulans sp.
GCGCACCGGCGAATACGTTTCGCGCGTCAAGGAATGAACCGTCCTTGCCGGCGCCGAGCAGCCCCGGAATTTCCGTCCGGGCATCGTGACGCCGTTGTCCGGCCCGGCTGACTGGCGGCCGTCATGTGCGCCCGAAGCCCTGCGCCTGCGCGCCGGGCTGCTCGCGCGGATGCGCGCCTTTTTCGAGGCGCGCGGCGTGCTCGAAGTCGATACCCCGGCGCTGTCGCGGGCGGCGGTGACCGATCCGGCGCTGGCGAGCTTCGCCGTCGACTGGCACGGCCCGGAGCCCGGGCGGCTGTGGCTGCAGACTTCGCCGGAGTACGCGATGAAGCGGTTGCTCGCCGCCGGCAGCGGCCCGATCTGGCAGCTCGCCAAGGTGTTTCGCGACGGCGAGGCCGGTCGCCGGCACAACCCCGAATTCTCGCTGCTCGAATGGTACCGGCCCGGTTTTGATCATCACGCGCTGATGGACGAGGTCATCGACCTCGTCAGCGAGCTGCTCGCCGGCAGGCGTGCGCTCGCCGAGCCCGAGCGCATCCGCTATCAGGACGCTTTCCTGCAGCACGCCGGCGTTGATCCGTTCGCTGCGGACGTGCCGGCGCTGCGGGTGGCCTGCACCCGGCACGCGCTGGTACCGCCGCCCGGCATGCCGGAAGCGCAGGTCGAACCGTGGCTGGACCTGCTGCTCAGTCACGTGATCGAGCCGCGGCTCGGCTGCGGGCGGCTGAGCTTCCTGTACGACTATCCGCCGGCGCAGGCCGCGCTTGCGTGCATCCGCCGTGACGAGACGCCGGCCGTCGGCAGCCGTTTCGAGCTGTATCTGGACGGCGTCGAACTGGCCAACGGCTTCCACGAACTCGGCGATGCCGGCGAGCAGCGCGCCCGTTTCGAGGCCGACAATCGCGCCCGTGTGCGGGCCGCCCTGCCGGTGATGCCGATCGACGAAGCGCTGCTGGCGGCGCTGGCCAGCGGTCTGCCGGCCTGCGCCGGCGTCGCGCTCGGCTTCGACCGGCTGCTGATGCTCGCGGCCAATGCCGGCGGGCTGGATGCGGTGCTGGCCTTTCCGGTCGATCGCGCCTGAGCGGGGCCGGAACCGCGGCGTGCGCTCCGGCCGGGGGAACCCCGGAGGACATGAAAAAAGCCCGGCTGCACGAGCCGGGCCGGATGCTGCTGCGCCGGGGGAGGGCGGGACGTGCGATCAGGCGGCCGAGGCGGCGCGGCGAGCGACCTTGACGATCGGCTTCGGCGCGAAGTCGGTGCTGTTGGCGGCGATCAGCTGTTCGAACTCGGCCTTGAAGCCGGCGAGCAGGTCGGCGTAGGCCTGGGCGTCGTCGAGCGCCTTCTGGCGCAGCGCGCCGGCGGCTTCGAGCTGGGCGGCCGAGAAGGCCTTCAGGCTCTCGACATCGGTCACGTCGCTGGCGGCCTGCAGGCGGCCGAGGCCGAAGCCGGCATAGGAGCGCAGCAGCCCGAACTGGAAGGCGGCGAGCTTTTCGAGGCTGGCGACGAACAGCTTGTTGGCCTGCACCACCGGCGCGATCCAGGTGGCGGAACGGGCAAGGGCTTCGTTGAACGGGTCGAGGTCGTACATGGCGGGCATCCCGGCGGAAGTGAAGGAATAAGGTGAAGGAAGTTTCTGTTGCGATGCAGCATAGCAGCGTGGATGTTGCGTCGCAACAATCAAGACCCGTGCCGTTTTCGCATCACGCAAAATCACCGGACGCGCCGCCGGGGGCCGCGGCGGTTTGAAGCTCCGGCAGGCTGTGCCAAACTCGCGCGGTTTTGGCGGACCCCCGTCCACGCCGCGACACGCGTCTCGCCGTGGCTGCGGCGCAGGCATCAGCAGAACCAACGCAGAGCGGTACATGGACAAGCGAGTGGAAACCCTCCTCTCCCTGGAAATGCCGTACCGGGAGCGGATGAGGCTGCAGCGCAGCGTGTTCCGGGGCGGTGACGGGCCGCGGGTCGCCGTCGTCGCCGGCATCCATGGTGACGAACTGGAAGGGCTGTATCTGTGTCACCGGCTCGCCGCCTGGCTCGATGCGCTCGCCGAGCGCCGGCCCGGGGCGCTGCTCGGCACCATCGAACTTTATCCGGCGCTGAATCCGCTCGGTCTCGACACGCTGGCGCGCACGGTGCCGCCGTACGGCGTCGACCTGAACCGGTCCTTCCCCGGGCACGCGCGGGGCGTGCTGCCGCAGCGCATCGCCGCAGCGACGATGACGGCACTCGCCGGCTGCGCGCTGGTCGTCGACGTGCATGCCAGCAACATCTACCTGCGCGAGATTCCGCAGGTGCGCATCAACCATGTGTTCGCCGAATCCCTGCTGCCGTACGCGCGGCGCATGAATCTCGACGTGATCTGGCTGCACGGCGCCGTGACCGTGCTCGAAGCCACCATTGCCCATAGCCTCAACGAGGCCGGCGTGCCGGCGCTGGTGGTCGAGATGGGCGTAGGCATGCGCCTGACGCCGGTCTACACCGAGCAGCTGATCACCGGCCTGCTGAACGTCTGGCAGGGGCTCGGCGTGCTCGCCGCCGACCTCGAACTGGCGCCGGTCACGCACGAGCCCCGGCTCGCACACGAGGACAACGTCCACTACCTGAACGCTGCGACCTCCGGCCTGTTCGTGCCCGAGGTCGAGCACTGGAAGGCCGTGCGCGCCGGCGGGCTGCTCGGCCACATCGTCTCGCCGATGGAAGGCCGGCGGCTGGCCGAGGTCCGCTCGCCCTGCGATGGCGTGCTGTTCACGCTGCGCGAGTACCCGCTGGTCTACGAAGGCTCGCTGATGGCGCGCGTGGTTGCCGATGCGGAACCCGAAAACGGAGAAAGCGCATGAACACGCCGACGCTGCTGCGCATGACGGCGCCGCTGCGGGATGACTTCGACATCCCGTACCACGACGTCGGGCCGGTCGAGCGCACGCCGCGGCTGGCACTGGTGGCGGGGCTGCACGGCAACGAGCTGAACGGTGTGTTCGTGCTCGCGCGGCTCGCGGCCTTCCTGCGCGATGTCGAGCAGGGCAAGCGTCCGGACCTGCGGCTGCGCGAGCGCGTGCTGCTGGTGCCGGCGGTCAACGTGCTCGGCGTGAACCTGCTGTCGCGCGTCTGGCCGTTCGACAAGATCGACCTGAACCGCGTGTTTCCCGGCCTCGAAGGCGGCGAGACCACGCAGCGCATCGCCGCCGCGCTGCTGCGCCTGACGCGCGGCGCCTACTACCGCATCGACATCCACAGCTCCAACCTCGACATCGAGGAGCTGCCGCAGGTGCGCCTGTACGCGCCGAACGACGACGAGCGCGCGACCGCCTGCCTGTTCGGCCTGCCGGCGGTCATCGAGCGGCCGCTGAACAAGATGTTCATGGCGACGCTGGTCCACGCCTGGCGCGCGCACGGTGGCGAGAACTTCGTGCTGCAGGCCGGGCGGGCCGGTGACCTGCAGTCGCGCCACTGCGAGACGCTGTTCCGTTCGCTGGTGGCGTTTCTGGACCGCACCGGCATCGTCGAGGGTCTGACGCTCGCCGATGACGAGGAGGACCTGCACTACTTCGGCCTGCGCCAGTCCTATGCGGTGCTCTCGGAGCAGGCCGGCTTCTTCGTCGGACGCATTGATCCCGGGCGCTGGGTGCAGGCCGGCGAGCTGCTCGGTCACCTGTACGACGGCTTTACCGGCGATCTGCTGAAGGACGTGCACACGCCGGTGGCCGGGCTGGTCTGCAGCGTGCGCCGCCAGCCGCTGCTGTTCGAGGGCGATCTGCTCTGCCGCATCCAGACGCTCGACGATTCCGGCAACGACGTCGAAGTCATGCTGCACGGCCAGGGCCAGTGAACCCGCCTGTCCCCCCCGAATCCCGAACGCCAGACGAAGCCACCATGTCCGAAATCGACACCGCCACCCGTACCGAACTCGAAGCCGCCGCCTTCCGCCGGCTGGTCGAGCACCTGCGCGAGCGCAGCGACGTGCAGAACATCGACCTGATGAACCTCGCCGGCTTCTGCCGCAACTGCCTGTCGAAGTGGTATCTGGCCGCGGCGCAGGCACGCGGACTCGCTCTCGACTACGAAGGCGCCCGCGAGATCGTCTACGGCATGCCTTACGAGCAGTGGAAAACCCTGCACCAGCGCGAAGCCAGCCCCGAACAGCAGACCGCCTTCGCCGAGGCGATCCGCAAGGTGCATGACTGAAGGTGCATGACTGAAAGAGCGGGGCGGCCCGGTGCGCGTCAGTACTGGCGGTTCGCGAGTTTCAGGAACAGCGCGCTGACGCGTTCGCGTTCCCGGGGCGGAAACGCCAGATAGCGCGTGCCGCCCAGTTCCAGCGCCATCGAGCCGTCGGTCGCATCGAGCACGCCGTTCAGGCCGATCCATTCGGTCGGCTCGTCGGCGCCGCGCAGCAGCAGCGTCAGCACCAGATGGCCGGACGGCAGCAGGTTCACGTCCTGCAGTTCGGCTGATTCGGCATCCTCGGTGCCCGGGCATTGCCAGTCACAGCCTGCCAGTCCATCGACGAACACGCCGATGATCGGCCGTGGATTGAAGAATTCGACTACGTTGCGCACGGGTGTCGAGCCTGTGGTGTCGGACGGCTCGTCGAGCGTTGCGCTGGAACGGCCGTCCTGTCGGTTGTAGGTCCATCGGTGGTACGCGGCAACGGGCATGCCGCGCTCCGGAAAAGGTGCCAGTGATCATGAGTATGAGCAAGCCGGTCAGGCCGGGTGGCGGCAGGCGGGTGGGCCTGATGCTCGTCATCGTCGTGCTGGCGACAGCGCTCTGGTATGGATGGCAGGTGCCGGAGCTGCGCCACCGGCTCATCTACGGCTTCGAGCACTGGGTCGCGGGCCTGCAGACGCGTTTCAACATCCGTCCGCCGGGTGCCGAGCCCGAGCCCACGGCCGGCGAGGTCGAGTTGCTGAAACCCCCGGCGGCACTGCGTCCGGGCACTGCCCCGGCCGCGGCGGCGCAGGCCCCGGCCGCCCAAGGTGTCCGCGATCCGTCCATCACCGACGACGAGGCGCTGCTGTCGGGCGCGCAGCCGATGCCGACGCTGGCGGCTCCGCGCTCGCTGAAGTTCGCCGTCGGCGAGGAGGCGGTGTTCGGGCTGGAACTGCTGCCCGGCATCGCTGCGCGCGGGCAGCGCGTCATCATCGGCGGACTGCCGATGGATGCCAGCCTGAGCGCCGGTGCCCGCGACGAGATGGGGCGCTGGGTGCTGGATGCCGTCGCCCTGCCGGGGCTGAAGCTGCGCAGCGGCGCACCGGGTCATTACACCCTGCTGATCCGCACGCAGCCGCTGCAGCGCCTGCGCGTGCCCCGGCCGGTCGCCGAGGCCGCGGTCGAGGTCACGGTGCTGCCGGCGGCAGGGGCCGAGGCCCGGACCGCGGCGCCCCCGGCCGCGAAACCGCCGCAGCCCGGTCCCGGCGAACTGCTCGATCGCGGACGCCGCGCGCTGGAACTTGGTGACCTGGGCGCGGCGCGTCTGTATCTGGAAGCCGCGGCCGGGCAGAACAGCGCCGATGCCGCGCTGCTGCTCGCGGCCAGCTACGATCCGGGCCGCAGCGGCGACAACGCCGATGTCGGACTCGCCGCGGACTGGTATCTGCGGGCACGCAAGCTCGGTGCTGCCGAGGCCCAGCCCGCCATCGATGCGCTGCGCAGCTGGCTGCAGGCCCGCACCGAGCCCGGCGAGGCCGAGCGCAAGGCGCTGGCGAAGCTGTCCGAGCCGGCACCGGGCCGCTGACACGGCCCGGACAAGCGGGGCGTCCGGCGCCGTGGCGGACGCAGTTTCAGCGTTCGGACTCTTCCAGTGTGCCGCAGTCGGGTCGCCGGCCGCTCAGGCGCGCGGCATCGAAGGCCGTTGTGACCGCGGCCGCAGGCGTGTGCATCGCCTGGATGCGGCCCCGGTCGATCGGATGTACCAGCAGCATCGGCGGCGGGCGTTCACCGGAGGTGCCTTCACGCACGCGATAGGCCTGCAGCTGCGCCCAGGCCAGTGACGCGGCGGCTGGATCGAAACCGGCTGCGCCCATCAGGGTCAGCGCCCGACCGTCGGCGGCGGCTTCCTCGCTGGCGGAATACGCAAAACCCGCCCCGACCTGGGACGCACCGCCGATGGCCGCGATGGCCTCGTTCGACAGCGCGGCATCGCCTTCGAGGCTGGCGGCGACCGAGGGGGTGATGTGCGCACCGGTATGTCCGAGCAATTCATGGGCGATGCCGTGGGCGAGCACGGCGGCGAGCCGGTCCTGATTGCCGGTGACGCGCAGCAGCGCCTTGGTGACGCCGAGCCGGCGGCCGGCGAGTGCCCAGGCATCCGGCGTCTCGTCGCGCATCACCACGACCTCCCAGTCGGCCGGTGCGGCCGGGATCGCCTGGATCAGGGCATCGGCCACGCAGCGCACGTAGCGCGTGGTGTCGAGTTCGCGCAGCAGTTCGCCGCGACGCTGGATCTGCAGGCTCGCCCGCGCCCCGGCCGAGGCCAGGCGTTCGGGGGGCACCTGGACGGTGTTCTGCGGGCCTTCCGGGGCCGCGGCGCAGCCGCTCAGCAGCAGCAGCAGGACGACGGCGCGGGGCGTCGGTAACGGCGGGTACGGCATCGGGGAGTCTCCACGGGCGCCGGGGCGGCGGCGCGCGCGAAGATTACGCAAGCCGCGGGCGAGCCGTCACGTGCCCGTGTGCAAGCAACGGGCGGGTTCCCGGCTCAGTCGAGGGCGCGGAACGGATCATCGCGGTCGCGGCCGTCGCCGGTCGGCAGGTCGCTGTAACCGAGGTCCTCGCCGTCGACATCGTCGAAGGCGCCGGCCCAGTCATCGGGGGCCTCAATGCCTTCGAGCACCAGTTCATACCAGGCGTCGAGTTCGATCTCCTCGACCTCGCCTTCCTGAAACTGGACCTCGACGGTGCGTGCATCCTCGTCGAAGGCGACGACCTCGAAGCAGGCGTGGCTTTCGAGGTCGCGGTACCAGTTGCCGACGATCGGATCCATGTCGCTCATCGCAGTGTTCTCCGCTTGGCTACGGACCGGCCAAGCATGGCCTGCCGTGACCGGCTTGCAAGCCTGCAGGAGGCCGGAAAAGCCGCAGGCCCGGCCCCGCGACGAGCGGAACCGGGCCTGCGGGATCAGCCGGTGCGGCTTACTTGACCGCGCGGTTGTCGATCAGGTCGTCGACGACGGTCGGATCGGCCAGCGTCGAGGTGTCGCCCAGACCCTCGCACTCGTTCGCGGCGATCTTGCGCAGGATGCGGCGCATGATCTTGCCGGAGCGGGTCTTCGGCAGGCCCGGGGCCCACTGAATGACGTCCGGCGTCGCGATCGGGCCGATCTCCTTGCGCACGTGCGCAACGAGTTCCTTGCGCAGCGCGTCGGTCGGCTCGACACCGGCCATCAGCGTCACGTAGGCGTAGATGCCCTGACCCTTGAGGTCGTGCGGATAGCCGACCACCGCCGCCTCGGCGACCGCCGCGTGCAGCACCAGCGCCGATTCGACCTCGGCCGTGCCCATGCGGTGGCCGGAGACGTTGATGACGTCGTCGACGCGGCCGGTGATCCAGTAGTAGCCGTCCTCGTCGCGGCGGGCGCCGTCACCGGTGAAGTACGTGCCGGGGTAGACCGACAGGTAGGACTCCACGTAACGGTTGTGGTCGCCGAAGATCGTGCGCATCTGGCCGGGCCAGGAGGCCTTGATGACCAGGTTGCCCTCGGTCGCGCCTTCGAGTTCCTTGCCCTCGGCATCGACCAGCGCCGGCTGCACGCCGAAGAACGGCCGCGTCGCCGAGCCCGGCTTCAGCGCCGTCGCGCCCGGCAGCGGGGTGATCAGGATGCCGCCGGTCTCGGTCTGCCACCAGGTGTCGACGATCGGGCAGCGGTTGTCGCCGACCACGCGGTAGTACCACTCCCAGGCCTCGGGGTTGATCGGCTCGCCGACCGAACCGAGCAGGCGCAGCGAGGCGCGGCTGGTGGCCTTGACCTGCTCCTCGCCGTCGCGCATCAGCGAGCGGATCGCGGTCGGGGCGGTGTAGAAGATGTTGACCTGGTGCTTGTCGACCACGTCCCAGAAGCGGGTCGAGGTCGGATAGGTCGGCACGCCTTCGAACATCAGCGTGGTCGCGCCGTTGGCGAGCGGACCGTAGACGATGTAGCTGTGGCCGGTGACCCAGCCCACGTCGGCCGTGCACCAGTAGATGTCACCGTCGTGGTAGTCGAAGATGTACTTGTGCGTGATCGAGGCATACAGCAGGTAGCCGCCGGTCGTGTGCTGCACGCCCTTCGGCTTGCCGGTCGAACCCGAGGTGTACAGGATGAACAGCGGGTCTTCCGCGTCCATCTCCTCGGCCGGGCAGTCGGCCGGGGCGGCCTCGACGAGCTCGTGGTACCAGACGTCACGGCCTTCGGTCCAGGCGATCTTGCCGCCGGTACGCTTGACGACGACGACGTTCTTGACGCACTCGGCCGCCGCCGCCGCCTTGTCGGCGTTGGCCTTCAGCGGCACGGCACGGCCGCCGCGCATCGATTCGTCGGAGGTGATCACGACGGCGCAGCTGGCGTCGACGATGCGGTCCTTCAGCGCGTCGGGCGAGAAGCCGCCGAACACGATCGAGTGCACGGCACCGATGCGCGTGCAGGCGAGCATCGCGACGGCCGCCTCGGGGATCATCGGCAGGTAGATGCAGACGCGGTCGCCCTTCTGGACGCCGAGGCCCTTCAGCGCGTTCGCGAAGCGCGAGACTTCCTCGTGCAGCTGCTTGTAGGTGATCTTGCGGTCTTCGTTCGGGCTGTCGCCTTCCCAGATGATCGCGACCTGGTCACCGCGGGTTTCGAGGTGACGGTCGAGGCAGTTGTAGCTGACGTTGAGCTTGCCGCCTTCGAGCCACTTGATGCGGCCGGCCTTGAAATCGCAGTCGCTGACCTTGCTCCAGGGCTTGAACCAGGTCAGGAGTTCACCGGCCTTCTCGCCCCAGAAACCATCGGGGTCGCTGATCGAGCGCGCGTACATTTCCTGGTACTGGGCGTCGTTGATCCAGGCTTTGGCCGCCACTTCGGCGGGGACGGGATAGACCTTTTCTTCGGACATACAAGCTACTCCTCTGATCAACAGCCGGCTCCCGCGCACGGGAGCGCCCCCAAGATTCACTGACACCGTCCGCGGGGGCGGGCGATGCCGGTTTCAAGCTGCGGCAGCCTGCACGGGCAGGCCGCGCACTCGTTCACTGCAGGTGTCAGGCTGACACCGGAAAGCGCGGCGACCGGCCATGGTCGACCGCGCGACCCCTCCGCGCGGGACGGGGCGCCACAGCGGCATTCGCCGGATCGGGCTGATGGTTGGAAATGCGGCTGACCGCAGTGCAGCAAAATCGGCGGGAACAGAACATAATCCGGACGGCGTGCGGTGAATGCGAGCGTGCGATTCGCAAGTACCGTATCAAGCGCCTCATCCCCTTGGTAATGGTCCCGGGCGAGCGCCCGGAAAGCACGGCTTATTGTTTTATTGTTCGATTGCGCGTGGCGCGATCTGCATTTTTCCCTACCGCTCCCGGCAAAGTCAACGGCTGTGTCGGGTGCCGGCCCGTCAGGGCTTTTGTCTGCGACAAGGCTCTGATGAAAAAGGCGAAGTTCCTGGAATCCGCCTGCAGGGCAGGAGAGGTTGATCCTAAGTATTGTTCCTTTTTTTATAAGGGTTTATACCTATATTATTTGCGATGCGATATTATAATTTCAAACCATGAAAAATTAGCAGTTGCGATAATTCTGCAGGCGGCCATTGCAGTTGACAGGGGCCGGGCTGGAACATTGCCTGTTGGTAATGCTGCAATGCGCAATTAGGGGCCGGTGGCCAGCGTCAGCGTGCCTGCCCACGTGCGGCCGGGGCTGGCGGGCAGGGAATTGCAATCCCAGGCCCGTACTGCCCGCTCCAGGAGTTCCGTGGCTGACAGGCCCGCCGGGGGCTGCGGCTGGCCGAGAAAGGCCAGCGCCTCGTGCAGCGCCGGGCGCGGGTCGCCCCCCGGCAGGGGCGGTGCGCGGGTGAGTTTGGAGAGCTTGTCACCCCGCGCATCGGTGACCAGCGGCAGATGCAGATACGCCGGCTGCGGCAGGCCCAGTTGCTGCTGCAGGAAGATCTGCCGGGGGGTGGATGTCAGCAGGTCGGCCCCGCGCACGACGTGCGTGACGCCCTGCTCGCCGTCGTCGACGACGACCGCCAGCGCATAGGCGATCAGGCCGTCGGCACGGCGCAGCACGTGGTCGCCGACCTCGCGGCCGAGGCACTGCGCCTGCGGGCCCTGCAGCCGGTCGGTGAAACCGACCGTCATCGCGTCGTCGATGCGCAGGCGCAGGGCCCGTCCCGGCGCCTGCGCGTGTCCGGCGTTGCGGCAGAACCCCGGGTAGACGAGTCCGGCAGGGCCGCTGGCTGCGCCGGAGGCTGCGAGGCGGGCGCGGCTGCAGGTGCAGGCATACAGCCGGCCGGCCGCCTGCAGTTGCGCCAGCGCGGCCTCGTACACGGCCGTGCGCCGGCTCTGGCGCAGCACCTCGCCGTCCCAGTGCAGGCCGTGGCGCTCGAGATCGGCGAGGATCAGCGCTTCGGCCCCGGCCACCGTGCGCGGGCCGTCGACATCCTCGATGCGCAGCAGCCAGCGTCCGCCGGCGGCGCGGGCGTCGAGCCAGCTCGCGAGCGCCGTGACCAGCGAGCCGAAGTGCAGCGGCCCGCTGGGCGAGGGGGCGAAACGGCCGGTGTAAGGCGACATCGTGTGTTGTGTCATTTCGTAAAGGATTGCGCTGGCGGATCATGCCGGATGCCGGCCGGAGGATGCCCAGGCACCTCGACCGTGCCATCCCCTTGATCCCAGCTGCTGCGTTTTTGCGGAGCCAGCCCCATGACCATCCAGTCACTGCCCCTGCTGCATGTGATCGAACCGATCCCGGCCAGCGATTCGGCGCTTGCGGCCCTGAACCTGATGCTCGATCTGGCCATCAACCACCTGCCGGTGGTCGATGCGCACGGGCATTACCTCGGCATGCTGACGCTGACCGACCTGCTGCACGAGATCCTGCCGGCCGGCTTGCGGCTCGGTCATGGCATCGGCCAGCCCGACGTGAGCTTTCTCGGCGATGCCGCCTCGCTGCTGTCGACGCACCTCGGCCAGCTCTCGGCAAGGACCGCCGGGGACGTCGCCGATCCGCACGTGGTGCCGCTCGAAACCGACTGCCCGCTGGTCGAGGCGGCGCGCCGGCTGGCCGAGGCGCGCAATCCGCTGCCGGTCGTCGACGCCGATCGCCACATCGTCGGCGTGCTCAGCGTGCGGCTGCTGCTGACCCATCTGCTCGGCCGGGGAGTGCAGAACGATGCACGGTGAACCGGCTTCCGTCTCCCACGTGATCTTCGGGCTGCCGCCGCTGCTGGTGTCGCTCGCGATCTTCGTCGCCACCTACGCGATCGTCATTTCCGAAAAGCTCAACCGCGCCGTGATCGCCGCGCTCGGGGCCGGGCTGATGATCCTCTCCGGCGTGCTGACGCAGCTCGAAGCCGTGCACGGCATCGATTTCAACACCATCGGCCTGCTGACGGCGATGATGGTCATCGTCGCGATCACGCAGAAGACCGGCGTGTTCCAGTACGTCGCGATCGTCGCCGCCAAGCGCGTGAAGGCCGATCCCTGGGGGCTGCTGGTGATGATGGCGGTGGTCACGGCGGTGTTCTCGGCCTTCCTCGACAACGTCACGACCGTGCTGCTGGTGACGCCGGTGATCCTGCTGATCACCGAGGCGCTCGGTGTGCCGCCGTATCCGTATCTGTTCACGGTGATCTTCGCGTCGAACATCGGCGGCACCGCGACGCTGATCGGTGACCCGCCGAACATCATGATCGGCTCGGCCGCCAACCTGAGCTTCAACACCTTCCTGCTGCATCTGACGCCGGTGGTGCTCGTCGTGTTCGCGGCGACGCTGCTGCCGATCTGGCTGGTCTGGGGCCGCACGCTGCGGGCGACGCCGGAGGCGCGCGCCCAGGTCATGGCCTTCGACGAGAAATCGGCGATCACGGATCCGCGGCTGCTGAAGCAGGCGCTGGCGGTGATCGGTGCGGTGATCTTCGGCTTCATGATCGCGCATCCGCTGCATCTGGAGCCGGCGACGATCGCCGGTTTCGGGGCTGCGCTGCTCTTGGCGCTGCAGGTCGTGCGCCACGATGCCGAGCACCAGACCGAGGAGGTCGCGCACGCGCTGCGCGAGATCGAGTGGGTGACGATCTTCTTCTTCGTCGGCCTGTTCGTCGTCGTCACCGGCATCGAGAAGGCCGGCGCGCTGAAGCTGATGGCCGACTGGATCGTTGCGGCCACGCAGGGGGACTACAAGGCCACGGCGATGGCGATCCTGTGGGTGTCGGCCGTGCTGTCGGCCGTGGTCGACAACATTCCGTTCGTCGCGACGATGATCCCGGTGATCCAGAACATGGCGCCGACCTTCGGGGCCGACAACCTGCTGCCGCTGTGGTGGGCGCTGTCGCTCGGGGCCTGTCTCGGCGGCAACGGCACGCTGGTCGGAGCCAGCGCCAATCTGGTGGTCGCCGGCTTCGCCGAGCGTGCCGGCCAGCCGATCCGCTTCAAGACCTTCCTGCTGAT
This sequence comes from Plasticicumulans sp., assembly GCF_035331805.1. NCBI lineage: Bacteria > Pseudomonadati > Pseudomonadota > Gammaproteobacteria > Candidatus Competibacteraceae > Plasticicumulans > Plasticicumulans sp. The sequence continues at coordinate 17,901 of NZ_DAOLKE010000011.1, forward strand.
GGCGTTTCCGCTGATGCTGATGAGCATCGCGATCAGCACGGTCTATCTGTACCTGCGCTATCTCTGAACCCGCATCCGCCCGGCACGGCTGACGGTCGTGCCGGGCGGGCGGGGCGATCGGGAGGCGGTCAGGAAATCAGTCGTCGTCGCGCATCACCAGTTCGGGCCGGTCGCCGTAACGCTGGTAGAAGGCCTTCAGCGCGAACGGTGGCAGCAGCGTCGACAGCGCGACGACGATCAGCAGCACCGCGTACAGCTCCTGGCTCAGGATCGCCGCCCCGAGTCCGAGCTTCGCGAAGATCAGCCCGACCTCGCCGCGCGGCACCATGCTCAGGCCGATCGCGGCACGGCGCAGCGTCGGTTCGGCGATGAACCAGCCGCTCGCCACCTTGCCGGCGACTGCCAGCACGACCAGCACGCCGGCCATCAGCCAGACGCGCGCCGAGGACCAGTCGACGGCCGACAGGTCCAGCGACACGCCGACCATCACGAAGAAGATCGGCGTGTAGGTGTGCAGCAGCGGCCGGAACTGCTTTTCGAGCCGGTGCGTGAGCTCCGGACGCGGCGCGAACGCGCGCTCCAGCGTGCGCCGGAACGGCAGGCGCAGGCGCTGCGTGATCGACATCCGGAAGTGCTGGCTCAGCGCGATGCCGGCCGCGAAGCCGCCCATGATCGCCGGAGCGCCGACCGCGTGGGCGAGCCACGAGAACAGCATGATCAGGCTGATGACCAGCGTGATCAGCAGGCCCTCGGATTCGAGCTTGCGGTCGGTGTGATCGATCGCCCAGGCGATGATCTTGCCGGCGATCGGCGCGAGCACCATGAACACGACGATGAACAGCGCGATGCTGGCGGTGCTCGCCAGCGACACACCCTTCGGCGACGAGAAGTCGTACAGGAAGGCGAGGATGATGACGCCGAGGATGTCGTCGATGACTGCTGCGCCGATGACGATCTGCGCCTCGTCGCTGCGCCGGCGCATCAGGTCGTCGAGCACGCGCACGGTGATGCCGATGCTGGTGGCGGTCAGCGTGCCGCCGATGAACAGCGCGGCCAGGATCGAGGTGTCGAACAGCAGCCAGCCCGCGGCAAATCCGAGCACGAGCGGCAGGAAGGCACCGACGGCGGCGACGACGAAGGGCTTGCGGCCGGCTTCGGCGAGCCGGAACAGGTTGGTGTCGAGGCCGACCTCGAACAGCAGCAGGATGATGCCGACCTCGGCGAGCGTCATCAGCGTCTCGGTCGGCTGCACCCAGCCGAGCACCGAGGGGCCGAGCACCAGGCCGGCGAGCAGTTCGCCGATCACGGATGGGGCGCCGAGGCGGCTGGCCAGCTCGCCGAAGAGGCGGGCGGTCAGCAGCAGCACCGCCAGCATCAGGAAGAATTCGTGGATTGCCATTGCTTCTCCGGGCCTCGTTGCAGGGGGCGGTGCGCTGCCGCCCGTAGGGGGGTTGGGCAGTGTCGCGGCTCGAATCCGGCTTGGCAATTCTTACGCGTAAGAAGAAACGGATACCGTGTTGATTGTCTCGCTATCTCGCGCAATCGCGCCATGAAAAACGGGGTGCGGCCGCGCTGGCGACCGCACCCCGTCCGTTCAGGCTGTTCAGGCGGATTCGGCAGTGAATCCGCAGATCAGGCGGCTTCGCCGGCCAGGAACATCCAGGTCTCGACAACGGTGTCCGGGTTCAGCGACACGCTCTCGATGCCTTCCTCCATCAGCCACTTGGCCAGATCCGGGTGATCCGACGGACCCTGGCCGCAGATGCCGATGTACTTGCCGTTGCGCCGGCAGGCCTGGATCGCCATCGACAGCAGCTTCTTGACCGCCGGATTGCGCTCGTCGAACAGGTGCGCGATCAGGCCGGAGTCGCGATCGAGTCCGAGCGACAGCTGGGTCAGGTCGTTCGAGCCGATCGAGAAGCCGTCGAAGTATTCGAGGAACTCATCGGCGAGCAGCGCGTTCGACGGCAGTTCGCACATCATGATCAGCTTCAGGCCGTCCCGGCCGCGCTCCAGGCCGTTGGCGGCGAGGATCTCGACCACCTGACGCGCTTCCTCCAGCGTGCGCACGAACGGGATCATGACCTGGACGTTGTCCAGACCCATGTCGTTGCGCACCTTCTTCATCGCCCGGCATTCGAGCTCGAAGCAGTCACGGAAGCTCTCCGAGACGTACCGCGAGGCGCCGCGGTAGCCGATCATCGGGTTTTCCTCGTGCGGCTCGTACAGCGGGCCGCCGATCAGGTTCGCGTACTCGTTGGACTTGAAGTCCGACATGCGCACGATGACCGGCTTCGGCGCGAAGGCCGCGGCCAGCGTCGCGATGCCTTCGGCGAGCTTGTCGACGTAGAAGTCGACCGGCGAGGCGTAGCCGGCGATCTGCGAGTCGACGCGGACCTTGATGTCGGAGGGCAGCGCGTCGTAGTTCAGCAGCGCCTTCGGGTGCACGCCGATCATGCGGTTGATGATGAACTCCAGCCGCGCCAGACCGACGCCGGCGTTCGGCAGCCGCGAGAAGTCGAAGGCGCGGTCGGGGTTGCCGACGTTCATCATGATCTTGAACGCGAGCTGCGGCATCGCGTCGAGGCTGACCTCGCGGATGTCGAAGTCGATCAGGCCGCGGTAGATGTAGCCGGTGTCGCCCTCGGCGCAGGAGACCGTCACCGGTTCGCCGTCGCGCACGCGCTCGGTGGCATCGCCGCAGCCGACCACCGCCGGGATGCCGAGCTCGCGGGCGATGATCGCCGCGTGGCAGGTGCGGCCGCCGCGGTTGGTGACGATGGCGGAGGCGCGCTTCATGATCGGTTCCCAGTCCGGGTCGGTCATGTCGGTCACGAGCACGTCGCCGGCCTGGACCTTGGCCATCTCCTTGATGTCGCTGATCACGCGCACGACGCCCGAGCCGATGCGCTGGCCGATCGAGCGGCCGGTGGCGATGACCTCGCCGCGGCGCGACAGCTGGTAGCGCTGCATGACCTGCGAGTCGGCGCGGCTCTTCACGGTCTCCGGGCGGGCCTGCAGGATGTAGAGCTGGCCGTCGGTGCCGTCCTTGCCCCATTCGATGTCCATCGGCCGGCCGTAGTGGCGCTCGATGATCAGCGCCTGACGGGCGAGTGCCTCGACCTCGGCATCGGCAAGCGCGAAGCGGCGGCGCTCGGCGAGTTCGACATCGACGGTCTTGACGCTGCGTCCGACCGTCTGCTCGGCGCTGTTGTAGACCATCTTGATGGCCTTGCCGCCGAGGTTGCGGCGCAGCACGGCCGGGCGGCCGGCGGCGAGCGTCGGCTTGTGCACGTAGAACTCGTCGGGGTTCACGGCGCCCTGCACGACGGTCTCGCCGAGGCCGTAGGAGGCGGTGATGAACACCGCGTCGTCGAAGCCGGATTCGGTGTCGAGCGTGAACATGACGCCGGCGGCACCGAGGTCGGAGCGGCACATCTTCTGGATGCCGGCCGACAGCGCGACCTCGCCGTGCTCGAAGCCGTGGTGCACGCGGTAGGCGATGGCGCGGTCGTTATATAAGGAGGCGAACACGTGCTTGATCGCAGCCATGACCTGATCGAGGCCGCGCACGTTCAGGAAGGTTTCCTGCTGGCCCGCGAACGAGGCATCGGGCAGATCCTCGGCGGTCGCCGAGGAGCGCACCGCGACCGACAGTCCGGCACCGTAGCGCGATGTCATGTCGCGGTAGGCGGTTTCGATCGCGTCGAGCAGCGCCGGCTGGAACGGCGCATCGATGACCCACTGGCGCACGCGCGCACCGGTCTCGGCCAGCGCGTTCACATCCTCGATGTCGAGCTTCGCCAGTTCGGCGTTGATGCGGTCGATGATGCCGTTGACGGTCAGGAACTCGCGGAAGGCCTCGGCCGTGGTCGCGAACCCGCCCGGTACCTGGACGCCGGCAGCAGACAGATGGCTGATCATCTCGCCGAGCGACGCGTTCTTGCCGCCGACGCGGTCCACGTCGCCCATGCCGAGGGCTTCAAACCAAACGACGTACTCTGCCAATGTAGTTTCCTCTTCGGAACGCATTTAGAAGCCTGGGAAAGCCGGCTGCGCAGGTGCCGGGACCGCCGTGCCGATGCGTACGGCGCTGTCCTGGTGACCCGGCACGAAAGCCCGGGCCGCGCGAGGCGCGCGATTATAATGTCGCCCCCACAGGGACGGAACGGATTTCGGCATCCATCTCGGGGATGCCGGCGCGGCTGTATCCAGTCCTCACAAAAGCACGGCGGGACCACGCGTTGGTGAATCTGATCTTTCCGGTCCGGGCCCACGCCGGCCTCGATCCGCGTCCCGGCAGCTTCTCGGGCCTGATGGACCTCTACGAGCGCAACTACATGCTGCTGCGCCGGCTGCTGCCGGCCATGCTGCCGGCAGATGCGAGACAGGTCTCGCAGGCAGCCGGGGCGCTCGACCTGCACCTGCACGTCAGCGAGCGCTTCCGCTACACCAGCGAGCTGTCCCTGACCTACCGCTTCGAGCACGGCGACGGCCAGGTGCTGCTGGAGCCGGACCTGCACGTGCGCATCTATCACGATGCGCGGCTCGCCGAGGTCATGGTCGCGCGGCTGCGCCACGCACCGCCGTACCGGCTCGGGGCCGCCGAGGAGGCGAGCGAGCTGTACGCGCGCTGCCGGGCCAACCGTTTTTTGTACAAATGGCTGTGTTACTGCACGCGCCAGGGGCACGGTTTCGCGTCCGCCACCGGTGCACCGCACAATAGTTGATCGAATCGCTTGGGTACCGTAGCATCGAAACCAGACTGCGCCGAAGGTCACCCGGGCCGGCGGTGCGCAAGACGGCTGCGGAGGTACTCATGAAGCTTTCGACGAAAGGGCGCTACGCGGTGACGGCGATGATGGATCTGGCGATCCATGATTCACACGGACCGGTGACGCTGGCGGACATCTCGCAGTGCCAGGGTATCTCGCTGTCCTATCTGGAGCAGCTGTTCGCGCGTCTGCGTCGCTCGGGACTGGTCGAGGGCGTGCGCGGACCCGGTGGTGGTTACCGGCTGGCGCGGCGTGCCGATGCGATCAGCGTTGCCGACATCATCGCCGCCGTCGACGAGCGCGTGGATGTGACCCGCTGCCAGGGGCGCGGCGACTGCGACAACGGCCGCCAGTGCCTGACGCACGATCTCTGGAATGACCTGAGCGAGCGCATCGCGACCTTCCTGACCGGCATCACGCTCGCCGATTTCGTCGACCGCCCGGCGGTGCGCGAGATGGCCGAGCGCAACGCGCTGCGCCAGACGCAGGGCCACGGCCACACGCCGGCCCGGCGCCAGCTGACGGTGCGGGAGCGCCGCATCAGCGCCTGAAGCCGCAAGTCCTGCCTCCGCGTTCACGACGCCCCCGTCTGCGACGGGGGCGTCGTGCTGTCCGGGCATAAAAAAAGCGGGGACCGAAGTCCCCGCTCAAGATAAACCTGCCTCAGGAGATCAAACGAGCTTGTCGCCCGGAGCCGCCCGCGAGAACGGCTCCGCCGTGAAGCTCAAGGTCACACACCGCCATTCCTCAATGCGACCTTGAGGCGTATTGAACGCCCGGGCTCGCGCAGGCGCGTTGATCTGCATCAAGCCGGCGTGTGACGGCAGCGCGGGCTCAGCCCGCCGGGCGGTTGTCGACCATGAAGGTCGCCTTGCCCTCGACGACCACCTTGCCGTGCACCGTGCAGACGGTGTCGGCGTGCACGCGGCGCTTGGCGGCGTTGATCTCGGTGACGGTGACGGTCGCGGTGACCGTGTCGCCGATGCGCACCGGCGCCTTGAACTTCAGCGACTGCTCGATGTAGATCGCGCCCGGCCCGGGCAGCCGCGTGCCGGCGACCGTCGAGATCAGCCCGCCGCAGAAGATGCCGTGCACGATGCGACCCTTGAACATCGTCGTTTCGGCAAATTCCTGGTTGATGTGCACCGGGTTGTCGTCGCCGGTGATGCCGGCGAACAGGATCACGTCGGCTTCGGTGACGGTCTTCGCGTAGGACGCGCTCTGGCCGACGCTCAGGTCTTCGATGTAGTAGCCGTGCAGATCGGACATGGTCAAGCAGCCTCGGGGGTGGGGAGGGAGAGGGCAGGACAGGGTAAGAAAACCCGGGCCCGGCGCATAGACTGTGCCGGCTCGCCCCGGACGATCCCGGCATCTTGCGACGGCACTGGGTAATCGGTAAAGTCGTACTAGGGTTTTCCCTTAGTGCTCATTCCGATAATACCGGTATCCAGCGTCGCCGATCGCGGCCGGGCCGGACGGGAAGCCGCATATATCCCACCGAGGTACCGCATCGATGAAAGTCCTGGTCGCCGTCAAACGGGTGGTCGATTACAACGTCAAGGTGCGTCCGAAAGCGGACGGCACCGGCGTCGAGACTGCCAACGTCAAGATGTCGATGAATCCCTTCGACGAGATCGCCGTCGAGGAAGCCGTGCGCCTGCAGGAGGCCGGCAAGGCCAGCGAGGTCGTCGTCGTCTCGCTCGGCGTTTCCGCCTGTCAGGACACGCTGCGCACCGCACTGGCCATGGGCGCCGATCGCGCGATCCTGGTCGAGACCGATGCCGAACTGCAGCCGCTCGCGGTCGCGAAGCTGCTGAAGGCGGTGGTCGACAAGGAACAGCCCGGCCTCGTGATCCTCGGCAAGCAGGCGATCGACGACGACTGCAACCAGACCGGCCAGATGCTCGCCGCGCTGCTCGGCTGCGGCCAGGGCACGTTCGCGTCGAAGGTCGAGCCTGGCGACGGCCTCGTCACCGTCACCCGCGAGGTCGATGGCGGTGCCGAGACCGTCGAGCTGAAGCTGCCGGCCGTCATCACCAGCGACCTGCGCCTGAACGAGCCGCGCTACGTCAAGCTGCCGAACATCATGAAGGCCAAGAAGAAGCCGCTCGAAGTGCTGAAGCCCGAGGCGTTCGGCGTCGACGTGACGCCGCGGCTGAAGACGCTGAAGGTCGCCGAGCCGCCCAAGCGCGCCGGCGGCGTCAAGGTGGCCTCGGTTGCCGAACTGGTCGACAAGCTCAAGAACGTCGCGCAGGTGCTCTGATCATGGCCGTCCTCGTCATTGCCGAACACGATAACGCGGTGCTGAAGGCCGCGACGCTGAACACCGTCACCGCCGCCGCCGGACTCGGCGAGGTGCACGTGCTGGTCGCCGGCCAGGGTTGCGGCGCGGTTGCCGAGGCCGCTGCGCAGGTCGCCGGCGTCAGCAAGGTGCTGCTTGCCGACGACGCCGCGCTCGCGCATGCGCTGGCCGAGAACCTCGCGCCGCTGGTCACCGGCCTCGCCGGCGGCTACAGCCACGTGCTGGCGCCGGCCACCGCCGCCGGCAAGAACGTCGCACCGCGCATCGCCGCGCTGCTCGACGTGGCGCCGGTCTCCGACATCATCGAGATCGTCTCGCCCGATACCTTCGTGCGCCCGATCTACGCCGGCAACGTGCTCGCCACCGTGCAGTCGGCCGATCCGGTCAAGGTCGTCACCGTGCGCGGCACGGCCTTCGCGGCTGCGGCCGCGAGCGGCGGCAGCGCGCCGATCGAGCGCATCAGCGGCGCCGCGGACAGCGGGGTCGCGCGCTTCGTCGGCCAGGAGATCATGAAGTCCGAGCGTCCCGAGCTCACCAGCGCCCGCGTCGTCGTCTCCGGCGGCCGCGGTCTCGGTTCGGGCGAGAACTTCGCGATCCTCGAAGCCCTGGCCGACAAGCTCGGCGCCGCGGTCGGTGCCTCGCGCGCCGCCGTCGATGCCGGCTTCGTGCCGAACGACTATCAGGTCGGCCAGACCGGCAAGATCGTCGCGCCGCAGCTGTACATCGCCGTCGGCATCTCCGGCGCGATCCAGCACCTCGCCGGCATGAAGGACAGCAAGGTCATCGTCGCGATCAACAAGGACGAGGAGGCGCCGATTTTCCAGGTGGCCGACTACGGCCTGGTCGGCGACCTGTTCCAGCTCGTTCCGGAACTGACGCAGAGCCTCTGATCACCGGCATATCCCGGATCACCCGGCAGTACCCCGGCAGGAGCCGCACCGCCCGTCCGTTGCGGCGCGGTCCCTGCCGGCATTCGACAAGACAGGAGTGAGGAGTCATGAGCAGCTATACCGCCCCCGTCCGCGACATGCGCTTCGTCATCGGTGAACTCGTCGACCTCGACGCCATCGCCGCCCTGCCGGGCTGCGAGGACGTCGGTCCCGACCTCGTCGAGGCGGTGCTGGAGGAGGCGGGCAAGCTCGCCGGCAACGTCCTCGATCCGCTGAACCAGCAGGCCGACCGCAACGGCGCGCGCTGGACCGAGGCCGGCGTCGTCGCCGCCCCCGGTTTCGCCGAGGCCTACCAGCAGTTCATCGAAGGCGGCTGGAACGGTCTGGCCTGCCCGACCGAATACGATGGCCAGGGCCTGCCGGAACTGCTCGGCACCGCCACGCACGAGATGTGGAACGCCGCGAACATGGCCTTCGCGCTGTGCCCGATGCTGACGCTCGGCGCAATCGAGGCCATCCAGCACTACGCGACCGACGAGCTGAAGGCCGCGTACCTCGCGAACATGGTCGCCGGCACCTGGACCGGCACGATGAACCTGACCGAACCGCAGGCCGGCTCGGATCTGGCCGCGGTGCGCAGCAAGGCCGTGCCCGAAGGGGATCACTACCGCATCAGCGGCCAGAAGATCTTCATCACCTGGGGCGATCACGACATGACCGACAACGTCGTGCATCTCGTGCTCGCGCGCCTGCCCGACGCCCCGGCCGGCGTGCGCGGCATCTCGCTGTTCCTGGTGCCGAAGTTCCTGCTGAACGCCGACGGCACGCCGGGCGAGCGCAACACCGTGCAGTGCGTGTCGATCGAGCACAAGCTCGGCATCCACGGCAGCCCGACCTGCGTGCTCGCCTTCGAGGAAGCGATCGGCTATCTGGTCGGCACCGCCAACAAGGGCCTCGCGCACATGTTCACGATGATGAACGAGGCGCGCCTGAAGGTCGGCCTGCAGGGGCTCGCGCAGGCCGATCGGGCCTACCAGCAGGCGCGCTGGTACGCGAATGACCGCATCCAGGGCCGCACCGTCGTCGATCAGGGCGATGCCAGGTCGCCGATCATCAACCACCCGGACGTGCGCCGGATGCTGATGACGATGAGGGCGCAGGCCGAGGCCATGCGCGCGGTCGCCTACACCACCGCCGCGCAGGTCGACATCGCCCGCCGCCATCCCGACGAGGCCGTGCGCAAGGCCGCGCAGGCGCGCGTCGACCTGATGATCCCGATCGTCAAGGGCTGGTCTACCGAGACCGGTCAGGACGTGACCTCGATCGGCATCCAGGTCCACGGTGGCATGGGCTACGTCGAGGAGACCGGTGCGGCGCAGTACTTCCGCGATGCACGCATCACGACGATCTACGAGGGCACGACCGCGATCCAGGCCAACGACTTCGTCGGGCGCAAGCTGGCGCTGGATCGCGGCGCGGCGATGCAGGCGCTGCTCGCCGACATGCGTGCGACGCTCGCCGGTCTCGATGCCGCCGATGGCGAGGATCTCGCCGTGATCCGCACCCGGCTCGCACCGGCCGTCGATGCGCTCGAAGAGGCTGCGGACTGGGTGGTCGCAAATTACGAGGCCTGCCAGGCCGACGTGCTCGGGGCCGCGTTCAACCTGCTGATGATGGCCGGCTGCGTCTGCGGTGGCTGGCAGATGGCGCGGGCCGCGCTGGCGGCGAGTGCGCAGCTCGCGGCCGGCGGGGATCCGAAGTTCTACGGCGCCAAGCTCGTGACCGCGCGCTTCTACGCCGAACAGCTGCTGCCGCGCGCCGGAGCGCTGCTGACCGTCGCCAAGGCAGGTGCGGCATCGATGATGGCGCTCGACCCGGAGCAGTTCTGATCCGGTCCGGTTTCCTTTCGTAGTGAACCCTCGGTCGACAGGGCTCGGGGGCGACCTTCGGGTCGCCCCCGTTTTTTTTTGGGGGGCGGCTTGTCCGGCCTGCCCGGCTGCGGCGGCGGCCCGGTCAGGACAGGCCGCGCTCGTTGACCTCGACGGTCACGTGCACGATCTGCGGGAAGCCGGCGAGCCGGGCCTTGTAGGTCGCCGGGGCCAGACGCAGCGCATCGCTGACGGCGACGATGCAGGCGTACTGGCGGCGGCCGATGCGCCAGAGGTGCAGGTCCTCGACGCGGGTGCCGCTGTCGTCCTCGAGGGCTGCGCGCACGCGCCCGACCAGCGGGTCGTCCATCTCGCGATCAAGCAGCACGCGGCCGGTCTCGATCAGCAGCCCGCGTGCCCAGACGCCGATGATCAGGCTGCCGGCCAGCCCGGTCATCGGATCCAGCCAGTTCCAGCCGAACCACTCGCCGCCGGCCAGCGCCAGGATCGCCGCGACCGAGGTCAGCGCATCGGCGAGCACGTGCAGGTAGGCGGCGCGGTGGTTGAGATCATGGCCGTGCGCATGGGGCTGTCCGGCCTCGTGGCAGCCGGCAGCGTCGTGCCCGTGCCCGTGCCCGTGCCCGTGCGCATGGGCGGCCTCGTGCGCGTGCGTCCCGTGCTCATGGCCGTCGTCGTGCAGCAGCCAGGCGCTCGCGAGGTTGACGAGCAGGCCGATGGCCGCGACGCCCATCGCCTCGCCGAAGGCGATGTCGACGGGGTTTGCGAGCCGCAGCAGCGATTCGAAGGCCATCAGCACCGCGACCGCGGCCAGCAGCACCGCGCTCGCGAAGCCGCCGAGCACCTCGACCTTCCAGGTGCCGAAGGCGTAGCGGTGATCGCCGGCGTGGCGGCGCGCATGGCGGTAGGCGAGGGCGGCCAGCCCGATCGCGACGACGTGCGAGGCCATGTGCCAGCCATCGGCGAGCAGCGCCATCGAGCCCGACCACCAGCCGGCGAGGATCTCGACGAGCATCATCACCGCCGTCAGCCAGACGACGTGCCAGGCGCGCTGCTCGGCCTGCGGCGCGCTGCTGTGGAAGGCGTGGCTGTGCGCGCACGGCGGGGCGGCGGGCTCGGTCATGGCGATCACGCATCGGGCAGGCGGGAGGGCCGAGTGTACGCCGCCGCCGCCATGGCTTTCAAGGTGTTTTCCGTTCCTTCCTTGCCGCCAGCAGCCGCGCCGTTG
>NZ_DAOLKE010000012.1:0-28019 GCF_035331805.1 Plasticicumulans sp.
CTGGCAGACCGCCGAGCGCATCCTCGCCGTCGCCGGGCCCGACGCAGGCGAGGATGCGCTCGGCGGTCTGCCAGGTCGCCGCCGGTGCCGTGCCGGCCTTCAGCGTCAGCACCTGGGCGTTGACCTGCGCGGCGGTCTGGCGCAGCGCCAGCTCGCGCAGCGCCGCGAGGTTGGCCTCGCGGAAGAAGTGCTCGCGCGCACGCTCGGCCTGCGCCGGCAGATAGACCTTGCCGGCACGCAGCCGCGCCAGCAGCTCGGCCGGCGGCAGATCCACGAGCTCGACCGCATCGGCCTGTTCGAGCACGGCATCGGGCACGGTCTCGCGCACGATGATGCCGGTGATGCCGGCGACCACGTCGTTGAGGCTTTCGAGGTGCTGGATGTTCAGCGTCGTGTAGACATCGATGCCGCGTGCCAGCAGCTCCTGCACGTCCTGCCAGCGCTTGGCGTGGCGCGCGCCGGGCGCGTTGCTGTGCGCAAGCTCATCGACGAGCAGCAGCGCCGGCCGGCGCGCGAGCGCGGCATCGAGGTCGAATTCCTCCAGATGCACGCCGTGCCAGGCGCTGGTCTGACGCGGCAGCAGCTCCAGCCCGTCGAGCAGGGCTTCGGTCTCGCTGCGGCCGTGGCATTCGACCAGCCCGGCGACCACGTCGATGCCGGCCTCGCGCTGCGCGTGCGCGGCTTCGAGCATCGCCCAGGTCTTGCCGACGCCGGGGGCGGCGCCGAGGAACACCTTCAGCCGGCCGCCGCGCGTGCGCCGCTCCTCGTGCTGCGCGAGCGCGAGCAGGGCATCGGGATCGGGCCGCCCGCTCATGCGCGCCGGTTCCCTGCACGGGACCGCGAACGGGAACGGTCAGGTCGTTCACGACCGTCACCGTCGAAACATGGCCAGCACCGCCGCCCCGGCCTCATGGCCGTTCCCGCGCCAGCGCAAGGTTCAGCTGCAGCACGTTGACGCGCGCCTCGCCGAGCACGCCGAGGCTGCGATCCTCGGTGAAGCGGGCGATCAGCGCCTGCACCCGCTGCGGCGCCAGTCCGCGGGCACGCGCCACGCGCGCCGCCTGCCATGCGGCCGCCGCCGGCGAGAGGTGCGGGTCCAGCCCGCTCGCCGAGGCCGTGACCAGATCGACCGGGACCGGTGCCGTGTTGCCGGGATCGGCCGCGCGCAGCGCGTCGATGCGCGCCTGCACGGCCGCGACCAGCGCCGGATTCGTCGGGCCGAGATTGCTGCCGCCCGAGGCCGCGGCATTGTCCGGGAACGGCGCGCTCGCCGAGGGCCGCGACCAGAACCAGCGCGGGTCGTTCGCGAACGCCTGGCCGATCAGCGCGCTGCCGCGCACCTGACCGTCCTCGACGATCAGGCTGCCGCCGGCCTGCTGCGGAAACAGCGCCTGCGCCAGACCGGTGACGACGAGCGGATAGACGAGGCCGGTCAGCGCGGTGAGGGCTAGCAGCGCGACCAGGGCGGGACGGAACTGCTGCTTCAGCGGGTGCATGGTGCGGATTCCGGAGGAATGCGGATCACGACGGATCACGGGTCAGGGAAGCCGGTGTTCAGGCAAGCCCGAGCGCCGACAGCGCGAGGTCGATCAGCTTGATGCCGGCAAAGGGCACGGCGAGGCCGCCGAGGCCGTAGATCAGCAGGTTGCTGCGCAGCAGCTGCGCCGCGCTGCCCGGCCGGTAGCGCACGCCGCGCAGCGCCAGCGGGATCAGCGCGACGATCACCAGCGCATTGAAGATCACCGCCGACAGCAGCGCGCTCTGCGGCGTCGCGAGCCCCATGACGTTCAGCGTGCCGAGCGCCGGATACGTGACCGCGAACGCCGCCGGCAGGATCGCGAAGTACTTGGCCACGTCGTTGGCGAGGCTGAAGGTGGTCAGCGCGCCGCGCGTCATCAGCAGCTGCTTGCCGATCTCGACGATCTCGATGAGCTTGGTCGGGTTCGAGTCGAGATCGACCATGTTGCCGGCCTCCTTCGCCGCCTGCGTGCCGGTGTTCATCGCCACCGCCACGTCGGCCTGCGCCAGCGCCGGCGCGTCGTTGGTACCGTCGCCGGTCATCGCCACGAGCCGCCCCTCGCCCTGCAGGCGGCGGATCAGCGCGAGCTTGTCCTCGGGCCGGGCCTCGGCGAGGAAGTCATCGACCCCGGCCTCGGCGGCGATCGCCGCGGCGGTCAGCGCGTTGTCGCCGGTGATCATCACGGTGCGGATGCCCATGCGCCGAAGCTGCGCGAAGCGCTCGCGGATGCCGCCCTTGACGATGTCCTTCAGGCGCACGACGCCGAGCACCTCGCCGGCGGCCGTGCCGCGGCGCTCGGCGACGATCAGCGGCGTCGCGCCCTGGCGCGATACCGCCTCTGCGGCCTCGCGCACCGCCGCCGGCAGCTCGCGCCCCTGCTGCGCGAGCCACGCGGCGATGGCCTCGACCGCGCCCTTGCGGATCGCGCGCCCCGGCAGGTCAACGCCGCTCATGCGCGTCTGCGCCGTGAACGGCACGAACTGCGCGTCGAGCCCGTGGATGTCGCGCCCGCGCAGGCCGTGCCGTTCCTTCGCGAGCACGACGATGCTGCGGCCTTCCGGGGTTTCGTCGGCGAGCGAGGCAAGCTGCGCGGCATCGGCAAGGCGATCGGGCGCGATGCCGGGAGCCGGCACGAACTCGGTCGCCTGCCGGTTGCCGAGCGTGATCGTGCCGGTCTTGTCGAGCAGCAGCACATCGACATCGCCGGCCGCCTCGACCGCGCGGCCCGAGGTGGCGATGACGTTGGCCTGGATCATCCGGTCCATGCCGGCGATGCCGATCGCCGACAGCAGGCCGCCGATCGTGGTCGGCGCCAGACACACGAACAGCGCGATCAGCACGGTCAGCGACACCGCCTGCCCGCCGCCGCTCGCGGCCGCGTACTGCGCATACGGCAGCAGCGTCGCCGTGACCAGCAGGAACACCAGCGTCAGCGCTGCGAGCAGGATCGCCAGCGCCAGTTCGTTCGGCGTGCGCTGGCGCCGCGCGCCCTCGACCAGACCGATCATGCGGTCGAGGAAGCTCTCGCCGGGGTTGGCGCCGATGCGGATCACCAGCCAGTCCGACAGCACCGTCGTGCCGCCGGTGACGGCGCTGTGATCGCCGCCGGCGGCGCGCACGACCGGCGCGCTCTCGCCGGTGATCGCCGCTTCGTTGACCGAGGCGATGCCGTCGATGACCTCGCCGTCGCCGGGGATCAGTTCGCCGGCCCTTACCTCGACGACATCCCCGGCGCGCAGGCGATCGGCGGCGATCCAGCCGAAGCCGCTGCCGTGCGTCGTGCCATCGAGCCTCCTCGCCTGCCCCTGCGTGCGCGTGCGCCGCAGGCTCTCGGCCTGGGCCTTGCCGCGGCCCTCGGCCATCGCCTCGGCGAAGTTCGCGAACAGCACCGTGAACCACAGCCACGCGGCGATCGCGAACGTGAAGCCGGCCGGTGCGTCGGCGTGGCCGGCGAGTGCCGCGAGACCGAGGGCGGTTGCAAACAGGCTGCCGGCCCAGACCGTGAACATCACCGGATTGCGCCACTGATGGCGCGGATCGAGCTTGCGCACGGCGTCGATGGCCGCGCGCCGGGACAGGGCCGGATCGAACAGGGAATGCCGGATGCGGGTCATGGACGGGAGCCTCTCACTGCGCCCACAGCTGCAGGTGCTCGACGAGCGGTCCGAGCGCGAGTACCGGGAAGAAGGTCAGCGCGCCGACGACGATCACCGTGCCGAGCAGGAAGCCGATGAACAGCGGCGTGTGCGTCGGCAGCGTGCCGGCTCCGGGCGGCACGATCTTTCGGGCCGCGAGGCTGCCGGCGATCGCAAGCACCGGCACGATCGTGCCGAAGCGTCCGAGCAGCATCACCAGCGCACCGGCGAGGTTGTGGAAGGGGGTGTTGCCGTTCAGGCCGCCGAAGGCGCTGCCGTTGTTGTTGGCCATCGACGTGTACGCGTACAGCAGCTCCGAAAACCCGTGCGCACCGGGATTCGACAGCGTCGCCGTGACGCCGGCGTCGATCGCGCCGGCCGCGACCGGCAGCAGCACCAGCGCCGGCATCAGCAGCACGACGATCGCCGCCATCTTCATCTCGAAGGGTTCGATCTTCTTGCCGAGGTACTCGGGCGTGCGCCCGACCATCAGCCCGGCGACGAACACCGCGACGATCGCGTAGACCAGCATGCCGTACATGCCGGCACCGACGCCGCCGAGGATGGTCTCGGAGCACTGCATCAGCGCGAGCGGCACCAGGCCGCCGAGCGGCGTGAAGCTGTCGTGCATCGCATCGACGGCACCGGTCGAGGTTGCCGTCGTCGTCGCCGCGAACAGCGCCGAACGCGCGAGTCCGAAGCGCACTTCCTTGCCTTCGAGGTTGCCGCCGGGGCTGGCATCGGTGCCGGCCTGATCGACCCCGAGTGCGGCGAGGCGCGGGTTGCCGGCGCTCTCGGCGGCATAGCCGGCCAGCGCCGCCAGCGCCAGCACCAGCAGCATGCCGGCGAGCAGCGCCCGGCCCTGACGGCGGTCACCGAGCAGGCGGCCGAACAGCAGCACGCTCGCCGCCGGAATCACGGTCTGCGCGAGCACCAGCAGGAAGTCGGTCAGCGGCGTCGGGTTCTCGAACGGATGCGCGGCATTGGCGTTGAAGAAGCCGCCGCCGTTGGTGCCGAGGTGCTTGATCGCGAGCTGCGAGGCCACCGGCCCGAGCGCGATCGTCTGGCTGCCGAGCGTGTGGCCATCGGCATCGGCGAGCGGCTGCAGCAGCGTCGCCTGCACGTAGGGCGCGAAGCTCTGCACGACGCCGCAGGCGACCAGTACCAGCGCAAACCCCAGCGCCAGCGGCAGCAGCAGGTACAGCACGCTGCGCACCAGATCGACCCAGAAGTTGCCGAGCGTCGCGCTCTCGCGCTGCGTGAAGCCGCGAAACAAGGCCAGCATCACCGCCAGCCCGGTCGCCGCCGACAGGAAGTTCTGCACCGTCAGCCCGAGCATCTGCACCGCGTAGCCGAGCGTCGCCTCGCCGGCGTAGTTCTGCCAGTTGGTATTGGTGACGAAGCTGACCGCCGTGTTCAGCGCCAGCGCCGCCGGCACCGCCGGCTGCGCCTGCGGGTTCAGCGGCAGCGCCGCCTGCGCAAGCTGCAGCACGAACAGCAGCACGATGCCGGCGCCCGAGAACACCAGCACGGCGAGCGCGTAGCTGCGCCAGTCCTGCGCCTGGCCCGCCGCCGGGCCGATCAGCCGGTACAGCCCGCGTTCGAGCGGCCCGAGCACGGTTTCGAGCCAGCCGGCCCGGCCGGCGTAGATGCGCTCCATCCAGGCCGACAGCGGCACGGCGAGCCCGGTGAGCACGAGGAAGTACAGCGCGATCTGCGCAAGCCCGTTGCCGGTCATCGCGGCGCGCCTTCAGAAGCGCTCGGGCCAGCAGAGCGCGGCGAGCAGATACAGCGCGAGGGCCGCGGCGACGATCGCAGCGAGCAGGTGGATCAGGCTCATGGGCGGGACTCCGGTGGAAACGCTGCGCGCAGTCTGGCCGTGCGGCCCGTAAAGAAGCCGTTAACGCCGGGGCCGCCGCGGCAATGGTTCCGTAACGCCCCTGTCACCGATGCTGGAGCGCATACGCCACCCGGCGGGGTACGCGCATCCCGCGCCAGCCCGCGCCATACGGAGGTGCATCATGTCCGGACTCGCCCTGCTCGCGATCGTCGCTGCCAGCCTTGCGCTCGGCGGCCTGTGGAACCATCTGTTCCTGAAGGACATCGGCTGGCGGACGCCGCGCGCACCGCATGTGCGCCCGCAACATTGACGTTGCACCGGAAGGTCAGCCCGGCGCTTCGTTTTGCGCCATCCGCAAGTTCCGTGCTGCGACGTTTCTTAACGCCGGTGTGACCGGCCGTGACCGCACGCGGCGGACGGCGCGCGCGGTGGCCCGTATCCTGCGTCCCGTTGCCCCGCAGCAATTCCGGGACCGCGGACCATGACCATGAACATTGCTACCCTCGATCGCCTCGCCCAGCTCCAGGACGTCGAACGCGCCGTCATCGACCTGCTGTTCGCCGACCGCACGCTGGAAACCTGCAGCCGCGAACGCCTCGCCGTGCTGCTCGAATTCATTCATGAGGCGCGCTCGGAAGCGCTCGCTTCCGTGCACAGCGAAGCGGCCAACGTCGTGACCCTGCGCTGAGGCGGCTGCCCCGGCATTCGCACCGCCAACCCCGGTCACCGGGCTCGACTATGCTGCGCGGTATCCCCTGGCGGACGGCTGCGGCCGTACGTGCGGATCCCGAAGAAGAACCACGCAGAGGAGAGACGACGATGGCGGGAATCGATCCGGAACTGCCGGCACGCTGGCTCGACATCCAGCGCCGGCTGTGGGCCCCGTGGCTCGAAGCGACCGGCAAGCCCAACGGCGGCCGGGCCGCCGGCACCGCCGACCTGAGCGGGCTGCCGGCCTTCTTCGAGGCGCAGGCACGCCAGTGGCTGGAATTCCAGCGCGAATGCGCGCGCGCGCTGATGCAGTCCGGCGGCGGCGATCCGGCCCACATCGCGGCCCTGCTCGATGCGCAGGCGCGTGCGGCCGAGGGCCTGCTGCACTTCCAGCGCCAGTGCCTCGACGGCTGGCTGCACGCGGCCGGCAGCTTCGACTGGATGCAGTGGCTCGGCTCGCTGCAGCGCCTGCCGCAGGCGATGCAGACCGGCGAAGCCACGCCGGCACCGTCGCTGGCCCCGCTGTATCCGGCGCGGCGCGACTGAAGCCCGCCCGGAACCGCACCTCAGCGCAGCCGGCGCCGGAGCTTCCCGTCATGCAGCGTGACACCGTCGTCGCCCGCTACGCGATCGCGCTGGTCGCCCGCGAGCGCCAGCGCCAGCTCGCCGTCGAGGGCTGGAGCGAGGCCCACGACGACGCGCTGACCGGCGGCGAACTCGGCCTCGCCGCCGCCTGCTACGCCGCCGCGCCGCAGCCGCTGTACACCGGCAGTCCCGAAGCCCCCGTGGACGCCTGGCCGTTCGCGCCCGCGCAGGACAAGCGCGGCCGGCACGACACGGTGCGCCGGCTCGCGATCGCCGGTGCGCTGCTGCTCGCCGAACTCGAACGCGAACTGCGCCGCGGCGGCCTCGCCGAGGCGGCGGCGGCCGATCCCGATCTGGTCAACGAACTGTACGCGGCGGCACGCGCGGTCAGCCGTCAGGGCCGGCTGCAGGACGAATGAACGGGGCTTGCGGCCGCTTCGGTGTCGTTCCGGTCGCAATGCGTGTCGCTTTCGCCGGCGGACCAAGTTAAAAATCACGTTAATCACGTCAACTGTGCATAAAATTCGCCGCGGCTCCCCGGCGAGTATGCAGAGATGGCCCGCACGACCGATACCCGTGCCCTGACCGAACAGGCGTTCTGGGAACTGCTCGCGACGGCGCGCAAGCCCACCATTCAGGCGGTGCAGGAATGGCTGCTCGCCCGTGGCCTGACCCGGCGCAACAACAACACGATCGGCTCGGCGCTGGAGGAATGCTGGCAGCAGCTCGGCACGCGCCTGAAGCAGGAGCGCAGCGCCCCGGAACTGCCCGAGGATGTCGTCGATCAGGTGCTGAACCTGCGCCGGCGCATGCTGGAGGTTGCCTCCTCGGTGTTCGACGAGGACCGCGCGAAACTGCGCGAGGAAGTCGAGTCGATCCGGCAGCAGGCCGCAAGCAGCATCGCCGAGGCCGAGCGCGGCCAGCGTGAATTCGCCGAGCGGCTGCAGGGCAGCGAGCTGAGCGCCGGCGAAGCCCGGGCCGCCCTCGCCGAGCGCGAGGCGCGACTCGCCGATCTGCTCGCCGAACTCGCGGCGGTGCGCAGCGATGCCGCCGCCGCCACCGAACGCGCCGCCGCGACGGCGGCGCAGGTCATTGCCCTGGAACAGCGCGCGGCCGAGTCCGACACGCGCTACAGCCTCGAACTGAAGACCGCCCATGAACGCTACGAAGCCCTGCAGGCACAGATGATGGTCGATATGGATCGCTACCGGACCGAGGCCGCCGAGCTGCGGCAGGAACTGAGTGCCGACCGTTCCCAGCACGACGGGCGCACCGATGCGATGACCGAACGGGTCGTCCAGGCCGAGAACGCCCGCGTCGCCGCCGAGGCCCGGGCCGAAGGCAGCGCCGCGGAGCTGCGCAAGGTGCATGGCCGGCTGGTGCAGCGCGAGATGGAACTCGAACGGCTGCAGAACGAATACGCGCAGATCGAAGGCAAGCTCGACCTGCTCGCCGCGCAGCTCGCCGTCGCGCAGGGGCGCATCGCCGAGCTCGAAGGCCGGCCGCGCGGCAGCTCGCCGCAGGGCAACCTGATGCCGGTCGTCACCGGCACCGGTGCCGGCAAGGGCGGCGGCGAGCCGCGCAAGCGCAACAAGCCGAAGATCCCCAACGGCAACCTCGCCGGCGCCGGTGCAGGCAACCCGAACCCGCAGGCCGGTGGCGCCGCGTCGCCGGCCGGGCGCAAGCGCAAGCCCAAGCCCGCCGGCAATCCCGCAGGCCCTGCCAGCGCCGGCAACAATGCGCAGCCCGCCGCCGGCAACCGCCGGCGCAAGCGCGGCGGCGGTGGTGGTGCCGGTGGCGGCAACGCGCAGCCGCTCGCCGCCGGCGAAGCCGGGCGTGACGCCGGGCGTGACGACGACGACGGCGACAACCTCGGCAATGCCTGAGGCCCCGGCGACCGGCCTGCGCACGCCGCGCGGGCGATGAACGACCCGGCAAGCGCCCTGTCCGCGGCCGAACTGCAGCGCGCGCTCGGCGAGCTGCAGCGCCCGGCCGCCGGCACGGCGGGGTTCGCGACCGATGCCGAAGCCATCGCCGGCTTTCTCGGCGAATTCGCCGATGTGCCGCACACGCAGCGCAGCTACCGCAAGGAAGTCGTGCGCTTCCACCTCTGGTGCCGGCTGCAGCGGCAGCGCGACCTGGCCGGCATCACGCGCGCCGACGTGCAGGCCTGGGAAGGTTTTCTGGCCGCACCGCCGCCCGAGTGGATCGGCCCGCGCCATGCCCGGCTCGGCAGCCCGGGCTGGCGGCCGTTCGAAGGGCCGCTGACGGCGGCCTCGCGCCGGCAGGCGGCGGTGATCCTCGGCGGCTTCTACGGCTATCTGCAGCGCTGCCGCTATCTCGACTACAACCCCTTCCTGGTCATGCGCCGGCGCGCCGGCGCCCGCACGGATGCCACCGCGCCGATGCGCGTGCTGTCGCGCGAAACCCTCGAACGGGTCCTGCAGGTGCTCGGCAGCCGCGCCGACGCTGCCGGCGACGCGCGCCGCCGCGACGAGGCCGAACGCCGGCTGTTCACGGTGCGCTTCCTCGTCAACGCCGGCCTGCGCCGCGCCGAACTCGCGCGCGCGCGCATGAGCGACCTGCTGCAGCGCGAGGATGGCGACGGCCGGCCCGCGCAGTGGTTCCTGAGCGTCTGCGGCAAGGGCGGGCGGCTGCGGCAGGTCGCGCTCAACGAGGCCGCGCTCCAGGCGCTCGGGCGCTGGCGCAGTCATCTGCAGGCCACGCATGGGCTCGATGCGCAGCAGGGTGCGCTGCTCGTGCCCTGGAAACGCGCCGGCGAGCGGGCAGCGGCCGGGGTAAGCGAGGCCGTCGTCTACCGGCTGGTCAAGGCCGCGCTCGCCGACGCAGGCCGGGTGCTGGCGGCGGAATTCCCGGCCGATGCCGCGCTGCTGACCCGGGCGAGTCCGCACTGGCTGCGGCACAGTTACGCGACCCTGACCGCCAACGCCGACGTGCCGCTGGAACTGGTGCGCGACCAGCTCGGCCATGCCTCGCTCGACACCACGCTGCTGTACCGCCACCGCGAGGATCTCGAGCGCGCCCGGCGGCTGCGCCACGTCGCGCTCTGAGGCGCATCCCCCTCCGCGCCCGGAATCGCCCGCCGCTGCGCTGATCCGTGCCATGTCCCGTGTCTGTCCCGACGCATGGACTGTGCGGGCAAGACGTGATAAACCTTACAAAATTTAACGTTTGCCTTTATGGCAAGCATGCTTGCACATGGCCGTGCGCCACCCGTGCAAAATCGATAACCTGCGTCACCGGATGCCTTGCCGGCCCGACCTCCGAAGGATCACCACCCCGCACGCACAGGGATCTTGCTGATGCCGGCACCGCTGACGAGATGGCTGCTCATGTTCCGGACTTCGTCGGAGTCTCCGGCCTCGGGCAATCCCGGCCCGCGCGCCGATGCCCGCCGGCGCCTGCTGCGCACCCTGCTGTCGCTGCTGCTGCTCTGGGGCCTGGTCCTCATCGCCGTGCTGCAGCTGCGTGCCCTGCAGGGCGAACACGCCGACATCCGCCTGCAGCGCATCAGCACCGCCGTCGCCGCTGAAACCGGCCGCCGTTTCGAAGCCATCGGCACCTTGCTCGGCGCCGCGCAAGCCTGGGCGACGCAGCCCGAGGACACCCGCCCGAACGCGCAATCGCCCTATCCGCTGCTGACCAGCGGCTGCCGGCGCGAACTCGGCGCCGGCTGCCGGCTGCTGCGGCTCGATGCAGAGGGCCGTCTGCAGCCGCTGCACGACGACAGCGGCACGATCCTGCCTGCCCGGCCGCTGCCGCTGCCGGCCCCCGGCGTGGCGCTGATCGCACACCTGGAGGCCGTCACCGCCGCCACCGGCACCGATCTGCTGCTCTACGGCGTCGCGGCCACCGACAGCGGCGCGGCCGTGCGGGCCGTGTATGCCGCCGTGCCGGTGCGCGATTTCATCGATGCCTATGCGACCCTGCCGCCCGCCGGCGAGGCGCGCATCGAACTGCTGCATGCCGACGGCAGCCCGCTGCTCGAAATCCTGCGGGCCGATGCCGTGGCGGCTGCCGGCTACAGCCGGATCGTCGCGCTGACGCCGCTGCCGCTGCGCCTGCACGTCAGCCTGCCGGCTCCGCCCCTTTACCAGGACTGGCGCCTGGCAGCCGCCCTGCTGATCGCGGCCGCCGGGCTCTACAGCGGTCGGCGGCTGCTCGGGCTGCGGCAAGCGGCCGGAAAACCCGGTGACGGCGTCGAGCCGGACACGCTGCTGGCGCTGCGCCAGTCCCAGCGCCTCGGCCGCGGCGGACACTGGGTCTATGACGCGCGCCTGCGCACGCTGAAGTTGTCCGACGAGCTGCGCGCGCTGCTCTCGGAAGCCCTCGCCGCAAACCTGCAGCCGCTCGCCGCCGGGGACGACGTGACGCCGGCGCCCGGCACCGAGCAGCTGCACTCGGACCTGCAGCGCGCGATCGTCAACGAATGCGAGTTCGCCGGCGAGTACCGGGTCAGCGATGCCCGTGACCAGCCGCAGTGGCTGTCCGTGCATGCCGATGCGAGCTACAACAGCGAAGGCCGCTATCTCGGCCACATCGCCTACGTGCAGGACATCACCGAGCGCAAGCAGCTCGAACTGGAACTGCGGCGACTCGCGACCACCGATTCCCTGACCGGCATCCTGAACCGCGGCAGCTTCCTCGACCGCACCGCCGAGGAGATCGCCCGCGCCCGCCGCTACGGTCGGCCGCTGTCGCTGATCGTGCTCGATCTCGACGACTTCAAGACCATCAATGACCGCTTCGGCCATCCGGTCGGTGACCAGTGCCTGCGGGCCTTCGCCGAAACCGGCACGGCCTGCCTGCGCCGCGCCGACCGCCTCGGGCGGCTCGGCGGCGAGGAGTTCGCAGCACTGCTGCCCGAGACCGGTCTGCCGGCCGCCCTCGGGGCCGCCGAGCGCATCCGCGAGCACGTGCAGCGGCTGCGCGTGCCGCTCGGCGATGGCCTCGACACCGGCTTCACGGTCAGCGCCGGCGTCACGCTGCTGTCCGATCACCACCAGAGCATCGAGCAGCTGCTGGCGGCGGCCGACCGGGCGCTGTACCGCGCCAAGGCCGAAGGCCGCAACCGCGTCTGCCTCGACAACGACCTTCAGGTCGAGGGCGTGTAGCCGGCCTCGCGGATCGCTTCGAGCACGGCTGCCCCGGCAAGCCCCGTGGCAACCTGCACCGTCTTCGCATCGAGATCGCAGCGGACCTCGGCGCGCGCATCGAGGGCGCGCACGGCGGTCTCGATTGCGCGCACGCAATGGCCGCAGTTCATGTCGGGCACCTTCAGGGTGATCGTCTCGTTCATCGCTGCCTGCCTCGCATCGTCGTCTGCCCGGGCCTGCGCCGGGCATACGCAAGCCTGAACCCTGACAGGCTGTCAGGGTCAAGTGCCGGCCTGCGCGCTGCCGACCCTCTTGACCCTGCCACGATGTCAGGGTCGAGGCTGCCGGCCTCCGTCATCCGGCCCGGCCTCCGGCCGAGGAGACACACGATGAGCACGACGCCCTCCCCCGCGGCGGCAACGCTGGAACTGCCGGTCGCCGGCATGAGCTGTGCGGCCTGCGTGCGCCGCGTCGAGCGGGCGCTGACGGCCGTGCCCGGCGTGCAGCAGGCGAGCGTCAACCTCGCCACCGGCCGCGCCAGCCTCGAAGGCCAAAGCCTCGATCTGCCCGGCCTGGTCGCGGCCGTCGAGCGCGCCGGCTTCGAGGTGCCGGTGCAGACGCTGCGGCTCGAACTCGATGGCCTGAGCTGTGCCGCCTGCGTCACGCGCGTCGAACGGGCGCTCGCCCGCGTGCCCGGCGTGCGCTCGGCCAGCGTCAACCTCGCGACCGCGCAGGCCGAGGTGCAGGCGCTGGCCGGCGTCGATGTGCAGGCCCTCGGCGCCGCGGTCAGCGCCGCCGGCTACGGCGCACGGCCGATCGGGGAGGATGCCGCGGCCCACACCCCGCCACAGCCGCCGCAGCTGCTGCCGGCGCTCGTGCCGCTGGTGCTCAGCGCGCCGCTGGTCGCACCGATGCTGCTCACGCCGTTCGGCGTGCACGCGATGCTGCCGGCCTGGGTGCAGGCCGTGCTCGCCGGCATCGTGCTGTTCGGCTACGGCCAGCGCTTCTATCGCGGCGCCTGGCATGCGCTGCGCGCCGGCAGCGGCACGATGGACACGCTGATCGCGCTCGGCACGACGGCCGCCTACGGCCTGTCGCTGTGGCTCTGGGCGCGCGGCGAGCCGCATCTGTACTTCGAGGCCGCTGCCGTGATCGTCGCGCTGGTGCTGCTCGGCAAGGTGCTCGAAGCCCGCGCGCGCGCCGGCACCGGCGCGGCGCTGCGCGAACTGGCGGCGCTGCGGCCCGAAACCGCCTGCGTGCTGCGCGAAGGCGTCGAGACCGAAGTGCCGGTCGCACGGCTGCAGGTCGGCGATGTCTGCCTCGTGCGCCCCGGCGCGCGCATTCCGGCCGACGGCCGCGTGCTCGAAGGCCGCAGCCACGCCGACGAGAGCCTGCTGACCGGCGAATCGGTCCCGGTCGCGAAAGCCCCCGGCGATGCCGTCACCGGCGGCGCGCTGAACGGCGAGGGCCTGCTGCGCATCGAGGTCGGCGCCGTCGGCGCCGAATCCAGGCTCGCGCGCATCGTGCGCCTCGTCGAACGCGCACAGGCGGCGAAGGCCCCGGTGCAGCGGCTCGCCGATCGCGTGGCCGCCGTGTTCGTGCCGGCCGTCGTCGGCCTCGCGGTGCTGACCGTCGCCGGCTGGCTGCTGGCCGGGGCCGGGCTTGAGACGGCGCTGGTCAATGCCGTCGCGGTGCTGGTCATCGCCTGCCCGTGCGCGCTCGGGCTGGCGACGCCGGCGGCGATCCTGGTCGGCACCGGCGTCGCGGCCCGGCGCGGCATCCTGATCCGCGATGCCGCGGCTCTCGAACGCGCGCAGGCCGTGAGGCTGGTCGCCTTCGACAAGACCGGCACGCTGACCGAAGGCCGGCCGCGGCTGCTCGCGCACGACGGCCCGCAAGCGGCCGCGGCACTGCGGATCGCCGCGGCGCTGTCGAGCGGCTCCGAGCATCCGCTGGCGCGCGCGCTGCTCGATGCCGCCGGCAGCGGGCTGCCGGCCGCCAGCGGGCTGCAGGCCCTGCCCGGTCGCGGCGTATGCGGCACGATCGACGGACACGGCTATCGACTCGGCAGCCATCGCCTGCTCGATGAGGCCGGCGCCGTCCCCGGGGCCGCGCTGCTCGAAACCGCCGCGGCCGCAGAAGCGCAGGGCCGTACCGTGTCCTGGCTGTTCGAAACCGGCGAAACCGGCGCGGCCGGCCTGCCGCGCGTGCTCGGCTGGTTCGCGTTCGGCGACGCGCTGCGTCCGGGTGCCCGCGAAGCCATCGCTGCGCTGCACGCCGATGGCATCGACACCGTGCTGATCTCCGGCGACCGCCGCCCGGCGGCCGAGGCCATCGCCCGCGAACTCGGCATCGGGCAGGTCATCGCCGAGGTGCTGCCCGAGGACAAGGCTGCCGCGATCGAGCGCCTGAAGGGTCAGGGCCGGGTCGTGGCGATGGTCGGGGACGGCATCAACGACGCGCCGGCGCTGGCCGCGGCCGATGTCGGCATCGCGCTTGCGACCGGCACCGCGGTCGCGATCGAGGCCGCCGGCATCACGCTGATGCGCGCCGATCCGCGCCTGGTCGCCGAGGCGATCGAGGTCTCGCGCGCGACGCTCGCGAAGATCCGCCAGAACCTGTTCTGGGCCTTCGGCTACAACGTGCTCGGCATCCCGCTCGCGGCCTTCGGCGGGCTGTCGCCGATGTTCGCCGGCGCGGCGATGGCGTTCTCGAGCGCGAGCGTGGTCGGCAACGCGCTGCGCCTGCGCCGCTGGCAGCCGGCGCAGGCGCAGACGCCTACAGCAGCCGCTTGAAGAACAGCAGCGCCGCCGTGCCGAGGCCGGCGGCGAGGATGATCAGCAGCACCCAGCCGAAGGCGTGATCGCCGCTCGCGAACGGCAGGCCGGCGGTGTTCATGCCGAAGATGCCGGTGACCAGCGTCATCGGCAGCAGCACGGCCGACAGCACCGACAGCACGTACAGGTTGCGGTTGGTGTCCTCGGCGACGCGCGAGGCGATTTCTTCCTGCAGCAGCTTGGCGCGCTCGTAGAGCTCGCTCTGGTCATCGAGCAGGAAGGCCAGCGTCTCGGTCGCGTCGTGCCACTGCTCGATGGCGTCCTCGTCGATCCAGCCGGCGCGCTGGCGGTCGAGCTTCTGCAGCGCCGTGCGCTCCGGGCCGAAGGTGCGGCGCAGGCGCACGCAGCGGCGGCGGATGCGCGCGAGGTGTTCGCGCTCGGCGCCGCCGCCGGTCAGGATCGCGTCCTCGATCTCGTTGACCTGCTCGGTCATCTCGTCGACCAGGCGTTCGAGCAGGTCGGAGCGCACCGACAGCAGCTCGATGAACAGCTCGATGCCGCTGCGCATGTGCAGGCCGCCGCAGACCCAGACGCGCAGGCTGTCGGTGCTGCGCACCGCGTGGGCGCGCGCGGTCAGCATCAGCCGCGTGCCGGCGTGGATCCACAGCGTGCGCAGCAGCCCGAATTCCCCGGGCTCCTGATAATCGAAGTCGCTGATCACCGCGAACAGGCCGTCGTCGAGCCGGTCGATGCGCGGACGGTCGTCGCGCTCCTCCAGCGCCGTCTTCATCTCCTCGGGCACGCGCTCCGACTGCGCGAGCCAGCGCCGGGCGCGGACGTTGCTCAGGTTGAAGTGCAGCCAGACCGTGCCGGTCTCGGTGGCGAGCGCCTCGTCGAGCTCGGCGAGTCCGATGCGCTGCGCGAGCAGCCCCGGACGCAGCCAGTAGCCGTACAGCAGGCCGTCCTCGGGACCGAGGGCGGAAACGGCGGCAGTCGAAGACGGCGTGGCTGGCACGGGAGGGAGGGTCCGAAGCTGGAGGCGGCAGGACCGGCCGGCGGATGGCGGCCGGGGTTTGCGGCATCGTAACCGATCCGCAGCGCCGTCATTGTGCAGGTGCATCATCGGCGCCCGGGCGCTTCAGCCTTCCTTCAGCCAGCGCCGGTAGTCTGCGGGCCGGTCGAGGTCCCACAGCGTCGCCGGCTCGGCCCCGCGCAGGCCGGCCTGCCGCAGGCGCGCGCGCGTCGCGTCCATCAGCGCCGGCGTGCTCCACGGCAGGTCTTCGAAGAGCCGCGGCTGCGGGGTGTGCAGCCCGACCAGCACGTAACCGCCATCCTCGGCCGGCAGGAACACGGCATCGGCCGCCGGACCGGCGACGGTCCCGAGCAGCGCCTCGGCCGCGGCGTGCAGGTGCCCGGCCGTGAGCGCCGGGCAGTCGGTGCCGATCAGCAGCGTCGGACCGCGGGCGAGTTCATCGGTGAAGGCCGCGTGCATGCGCGCGCCGAGATCGGCGCCGGTCTGCGTGCAGAGCCTCGGCGGACTTGGCCCGGCCGCCAGCGCGCGGAAGTACGGATGCCCGGCCGACGGTGCGCACCAGAGCGTCAGCGCCTGCGGCCGCACGGCTTCGGCGAGCGCGAGCGTGCGTGCGATCAGGGTTCCGGCGAGCCGCGCCGCGCCCTCGGCGCCGAGCAGCGGAATCAGCCGCGTCTTGGCGTAGCCCGGCAGCGGTGCCTTGGCGAAGACGGCCAGGCGCAGCGCCAGCCCGGCCGCCGTCATGCGCCGGCCGTGCCCCGCGGCCCCCGTCCGTAGTACCAGCGCGCCAGCCGGTCCGGCGCCAGACCGAGCCGGTAGGCCAGCCGCAGCCACCACATCAGCGTCACGGTGCGCCAGAAGCCGTGCTCGTCCCAGCGCCGGCCGGAGCTGCGCACCGGTCCGGCCAGGCACTGCGGCCGGCCGAGGCGCTTGAGGCGCCGGCTCAGCTCGATGTCCTCCATCAGCGCCTGCTCCGGATAGCCGCCGACCTGCACGAAGCTGTCGGCGCGCACGAAGATCGCCTGGTCGCCGGTGGCGATGCCGCTCAGGCGCGAGCGCAGGTTCATCAGCCTCGCGACCAGTCCGAGCCGGCGGTCGCGGCCTTCGAGGCATACGTCGAAGCGCCCCCAGTGCGCACCGTGGCCGAGCGCGGCGCCGATCAGCGCATCGACGCTGTCGGGCGGCACGCTGTCGGCGTGCAGGAACAGCAGCGCCTGACCGCGTGCCAGCGCCGCGCCGGCGTTCATCTGTCGCGCGCGCCCGGCAGGCGCCGTGAGCACGCAGGTGCTGCGCGCGCAGGCGAGCGCCACCGAATCATCGCGGCTGCCGCCATCGACGACGATCAGCTCGACCCCCTGCGTGCGCAGCGGCCTGAGCCGCTCCAGCAGCGCATCGAGGGCCGGCGCATCGTCGAGCACCGGCACGATGATCGACAGCCACGGCGTGGCATCGCGCAGGATCGACGCAGCCGGGTGTCCGGCGGAATCCGGGACGGCACTCACGGGTGCGCTCCGGTGCGGACGGATGGCGGGGGCACGGGCATCATCGGGCGACTCGATCGACGGGCATGCCGGGGACGTATAGCACGGCCGATCCCGCCCACTGCGCCGCGCCACCATCGTTGTGATCGCATCGAGGTCACATCGAGGTCGCATCGGGTGCGCGCGGCGGTCGGCGTGGGTCAGTCGCCAGCGCCCCCGTCGCCGCCGATCACGCCTTCGGCGCGCAGCCAGGCCTTGTAGGCCTTCATGACCGGCCGCGAGATCGCGGTCTCGGCGAGCACGCGCTGTTCGTAGACGCGCTCCCGCAGCGCGGCATCCGCCGGTGCCGCCTGCGCCTGACGGATCAGCGCATGCACGCCGGCATCGAGCAGCCGCCCCGGCTGCTTGTGGACGATGGCGTAGACCGCCGCGACCGCGCGCTTCTCGGCCTCGAACATGCGGCACTTGCCGTCGAGGATCTTCAGCATCACCGCCGTCGTGCAGTCGATCTGCACGGGATCGAAGACGGTGCGGGCCGCCCAGGCGGCGGCAGGATGATCGGCAGCGTGCATGGCGCGGCTCCGGGTCGGCGATCGGAAAGCCCAGCAGACGCCAGCGCCGCGCCGGCTGCAAGCGCGGCGCGCCTTCAGCGGCGGCCGCTGCCGCAGGGCGGGCTCAGAAGGCTTCTTCCCAGCCGATCGACAGCCGCATCGCGCAGTTGATCAGCCCGACCATCGAGTAGGTCTGCGGGAAGTTGCCCCACTGCTCGCCGGTGTGCCAGTCGAGGTCCTCGGACAGCAGGCCGAGGGGGTTGCGCCGCGCCAGCAGCTTGCCGAACAGGTCGCGGGCCTCGTCGCGGCGCCCGAGCGCGGTCAGCGCCTCGACGTACCAGAACGCGCAGACCGTGAACGCGGTCTCGGGCCGGCCGAAGTCGTCCGGAATCTGGTAGCGGTACAGGAAGTCGCCGGAGCGCAGGCTGGTGCCGATCGCATCGACGGTGGCCGCGAAGCGCGGATCGTCAGCCGTGAGGAAGTCGAGTTCGTTCAGCAGCAGCAGCGAGGCATCGAGGTCCCCGCCGCCGAAGCAGGACGCGAAGTAGCCGCCCGGCTCGTGCCAGGCCTCGGCGCAGATGCGCGCGTGCATCGCATCGGCGCGCTCGCGCCAGTAGGCCGCGCGTTCGCGCCGGCCGATCACGCCGGCGATCTTGGCGAGCCGGTCGCAGGCTGCCCAGCACATCACCGCCGAGAACGTGTGCACGTGCTCGCGCGTGCGCAGCTCCCAGAGCCCGGCATCGGGCTTGTCCCAGACCTGCACGGCGCGCGAGCCGATGCGTTCGAGCTGTTCGAACAGGCCGTGACGGTCGGCGAGTTCGAGCCGGCGGTCGAAGAACACGTGGGTCGCAGCGAGCACGACGCTGCCGTAGACATCGTTCTGCACCTGCAGCCAGGCCTCGTTGCCGATGCGCACCGGCCCCATGCCGCGGTAGCCGGCGAGCGCCGGCGCGACGCGCTCGGAGAGATCGGCGCTGCGCGTGATCGCGAACAGCGGGCCGAGACCCTGGGTCTCGACATCGCCGACGATGTCCATGATGTAGCCGATGTAGGCCTCCATCGTCGTCGTGACGCCGAGGCGGTTCATCGCCTGGATCACGAAGTAGGCATCGCGCAGCCAGCAGAAGCGGTAATCCCAGTTGCGCTGCGAATGCGCGGCCTCCGGGATCGAGGTGGTCAGCGCCGCGACCACGGCGCCGGTTTCCTCGTAGGCGCAGAGCTTCAGCGTCACCGCGGCGCGGATCACCTCGTCCTGCCATTCGAACGGGATCGTCAGCGAGCGCGCCCAGTCGCGCCAGTAGTCGCGCGTGCGCGCCAGCAGGCCGCCGGCGGTCTCGGCGATGTCGGCGTTCAGGATCTCGTCCGGCCCGAGCACGAAGTGCATCGGCCGGTCGAGCAGGAAGGGCACGTGTTCGAGCACGTAGGACAGCGGTGCGTCGGTGGTCAGGCGCAGCGTCTGCGTCGGCCCGACGTAGCGCGCGTGGTTGCTGCCGCGGGTGATGTTCGGGCGCAGCTCGCCGTTCTGGAAGCGCGGCAGCAGGTGCGTGACGATGCGCGGCCGTCCGGACAGCGGCCGCACGCAGCGCACCAGCATCGGCGGCCGGTACATGCGCCCGTACTGCTTGTGGCGCGGCGCGAAATCGAGGATCTCGATGGCATTGCCTTCGGCGTCGCCGATCACGGTGCGCAGCACCGCGGTGTTCGGCAGATAGGCCTGCTCGCGCGTGCGGCCGTTCGGCAGCGTCAGGCTCCAGTAGCCGCCGCGCTCCGGGTCCGGCCCGTTGTCGAGCAGCGCGCAGAACACCGGATCCCCGTCGAGCCGCGGCAGGCAGCCCCAGACGATGCGGGCCTCGGTGTCGACCAGGGCCGCGATGATGCAGTTGCCGAGAATGCCGAGATTCAGGTCGCTCATGGGTTCGGGACTCCGTAACGCTGGCAGGCGGGCAGCACGTCGCGGGCGAGCCAGGCTCGCACGGCGGCGGGGTCGGTCAGGCGGCGGGTGGCGCAGGTCGGGCGACCGGCGGTACCGACATGCACGGCGATGCCGCCGCGCGCGAGCACGGCGGCAAAGCCGGCCTCGTCGGTGACGTCGTCGCCGATGAACACCGGCACACGGCCGGCGAAAGGCGGGCTGGTGCAGAATCCGGCAACGACTGCCCCCTTGTCGAAGCCCTCTGGCAGCAGCTCGCAGACCGACTTGCCGCGCAGCAGCCGGAAGCCGCTGTCAAGCCCGGCCTGTACCGAGGCCATGCAGGCGAGCGCCTCGGACTCGGCCGCCGGTGCGTTGCGCCAGTGCAGCGCCAGCGCGTGCGGTTTGGTTTCGAGAAGCGTGCCCGGATGCGTGCAGACAAAGGCTTCGAGCCGTTTGCGCGCGGCCGCAAGCGCCGGCTTCGGCCTGCACTCGATCGCCGCATCGGCGGCCGGCCGCCATTCGGCGCCGTGGCCGCCGGCAATCGCATAGCGGTGTGGCGCGAACAGGGTTTCGACCTCGGCCAGGGCCCGGCCGCTGACCAGCGCCAGTGCGCCGCCGAGCGCCTCGTCGAGGGCGTTCAGCAGCAGCGGCAGCTCCGGCGGCACGGCAACGGCATCGGGCCGCCCGGCCAGTTCGATCAGCGTGCCATCGACATCGAGAAACAGCGCCCAGGGAGCATCCGGAACGGGCGGCGGTGGCAGGTACGTCGGATCGGTCATCAGCTTCTCTGCTCGGGGGCACGGGGTGAGCAAGGACAGTGCCGCTGGCCTGAGGTCTGCGCGCGCATCCCTGGCGCAGAAAGCAGCACGCGCCGATCGTTCCCTCGGCGCGCGGACGCAGCTTCAGTTCATGGTCTCCATCCAGCCGAGCAGATGACCGCGTTTGCGGATGCGTGCGGCGTCGAGCAGCATGCGCCCGGCCCAGCGATAGACGTTGTTCTCCTTGACGATCTCGCGCATCAGCCGCATGCGTTCGCCCTGTTCGGCCCCGGACATCGACAGCCCCGCGACCAGCGCCCGGGCCATGCCGGCGGTGTCGTAGGGATTGACGATCAGCGCCTCCAGCAGTTCGCGCGAGGCCCCGGCAAAGGTGCTGAGGACCAGCACGCCGCGCTCGTCGTCACGCGCGGCGACGAACTCCTTGGCGACCAGGTTCATGCCGTCGTGCAGGCTGCTGACCACACAGACATCGGCGGCACGGAACAGCCGGAACACTTCGACCGGACTGTGATGCTCGGCGAGCAGCACGATCGGTCGCCAGTTCGGCCGGCCGTAACGGGCATTGATGCGCTCGGCCAGGGCCTCGGCCTCGGCACGCAACTGCTGGTAGACCGGCAGGCGGTTGCGTGTCGGCGCGGCGATCTGCAGGAACGAGAAGCGGCCGACCCATTCCGGATGGTTGACCAGCAGCGCCTCGACCGCCAGAAAGCGGTCGAGGATGCCCTTGGTGTAATCGAAGCGCTCGACACCGACGCCGAGGCGCACGTCGGCGCCGATCCCGAGGCGTTCCTGCACCTGTGCGCGGCAGACCGCGGCCGGCGGCAGGCTGCGGATCGCCTGCGGCGGCCATTCGATCGAGATCGGATAATGGCGCACCAGCGTCGTCTCACCACCGTGCGTGACCGTTGCCTCTTCCTGATCGATGCGGCTTTCCAGGAAGCGGTCGACTGCCGACAGGAAGTTGTTGCAGTGGAACTGCGTGTGGAAGCCGAGGATGGAACTGCCGAGCAGTCCGCGCAGGATTTCCCCGCGCCACGGGCAGATGCTGAACGATTCGGCGTTCGGCCACGGGATGTGCCAGAAGGTCACGATCGTCGCCTCCGGCAGACGTTCGCGCACCATGCGCGGCAGCAGCGCGAAGTGGTAGTCCTGCACCAGCACGATCGGCCGCGGCGTGCGGGCCTCGGCGATGACGGCGTCGGCAAACTTGCGGTTGACCGCCACGTACTGCTGCCAGTCGCCATCGCGGAAGACCGGGCGCACGAAGGCGATGTGGCAGAGCGGCCAGAGGCCCTCGTTGGCGAGCCCGTAGTAGTAGCCGTCCTGCTCGGCCTCGCTGAGCCAGACGCGGCGCAGCGTGTAGGCCGGTGCATCGGGCGGCACGGCAATGTGGTCGTGTGCATCGACGCTCAGGTTATCGGCGCTTCCGCTGCCGTGCGCGATCCAGGTGCCGGAACAGGCACGGATCACCGGCTCCAGCGCCGAGACCAGGCCGCTCGCCGGAATCTGCAGATCAATCCGGCCGTCGACGAGGTTGTGGATGTAGGGCTCGCGGTTGGAAACGACGATGACCTCGGAATCCGGCAGCTCACGATCGAGGATCGCTGCCAGCGTCTCCGGTGCCCAGTTCAGCCGGAAGTCATCGACGCTGCGGCGCACGCCGTCGAGCGCGCGCAACCGCTGGCGGATCTCGTCGACCAGCGGCGCCAGATCGGCGGAGGACGGCTTCGCTGCGCTCGCCACCGGCTGCGCGAAGCTGTCGCGCACGGTGCGCAGCCAGTCGCGCAGCGTCAGCCGTGCGACCAGCACCGTCACCATCGAGATCAGCGCCGCGAGCACGATCAGCGACACGACCAGATAACCCTGGGCACTGGCGCTGCGGTCGGTGATGTAGCCGATGTCGTGCACGATCACGAGCCGGCCGCCGGCGAGCGGAAACGCACCGACCAGCAACTGCCGGCCGAACGAGGTCTCGCTGCGGAAGACCGGCTCGCCGGTGGTTGCCGGCGCGAAACGGCACGAGAAGCCGTCCGGCATGCGCCGGCTGCGATGCACGAGCACGTTGCGGGCATCGCACCAGCCGACGCCGGCCACACGTTCGTCACGATCGACATCGTCGAACAGCGTACGGATGCCATCGGCGTCGTGACGCCCGAGGCGCTCGGCCAGCGGGGCCTCGAGCGTGTGGAACACCAGGCCGGAACGGATTTCGATGTCGCGCTGGAACCAGCGCGAGATCAGGCCGCCGATCAGTGGCGACAGGGCCACGGCGACGACGGCCAGCACCGCCAGCAGCGATGCGATGAACCGGGTGGTCATGCGCATGGGCAGCTTCCGGGGGGAGGCGTGCACGGTCGCGGTACGTCCGCGCACGGGGCGGATCGGCCTGACACGACCGCCGGGGCCGGAAGTCTGAAGCAGGTGCCAAGGCTGCCGGCGGACAGACCGGGTCAGGGGCGCCCCGGGATTAAAGCAGCAAACGTGCCGCAAGACACATCCTGACGAGGCACTGCACCATGCCGCCCGCACGCCGGACAGCGATCGTGATCCATGCATGTCATGCAATCGACCCGACATTTTGTTCCACATATCGGAACATATTTCGCAATGCGCTACATCAGCATGAAATCCGGAGCTTCCGGCCGGATATGACGTCTTTTTTACTCCGCATTACGAAACGTCAGCCACATGCCGGCAGATCGCCCGCTGACGCAGATCATGTCCCACCCCCCCGGCCGACAGGCAAGGTCAGGTCTGATCCCTGACTTGCCCCCGGAGGTGGCGTCATGAACGCCCCGCTGCTGCCGCACCCCGCCTGTCCCGAAATCCTCGACGGCAACGAAGCTGCCGCCCGCGTCGCGTATGCCGCGAGCGAGGTCGTCGCGATCTACCCGATCACGCCGGCCTCCTCGATGGGCGAATACGCCGACGAATGGGCGGCGCGCGGCAAACCGAACCTGTGGGGCGCGCTGCCGCAGGTCGTCGAGATGCAGTCCGAGGGCGGTGCAGCCGGTGCCGTACACGGGGCGCTGGCCGCCGGAGCGCTGGCGACCAGCTTCACGGCCTCGCAGGGCCTGCTGCTGATGATCCCGAACCTCTACAAGATCGCCGGCGAGCTGACGCCGTTCGTGCTGCACGTCGCGGCGCGCACGCTGGCAACGCACGCGCTGTCGATCTTCGGCGATCACTCGGACGTGATGGCCGTGCGCGGCTGCGGCTGCGCGCTGCTCGCCTCCGGCTCGGTGCAGGAGGCCGCCGACCTGGCGGCGATCGCCCACGCGGCGACGCTGGTCGCGCGCGTGCCGTTCCTGCACTTCTTCGATGGCTTCCGCACCTCGCACGAGCTTGCGCTCGTGCAGCCGCCGGCCGACGACACGCTGCGCGCGCTGTTCGATGAGGCCGCGATCCGCGCCCACCGCGAACGGGCGCTGACGCCGGAGCACCCGACGATCCGCGGCACCGCGCAGAACCCCGACGTGTTCTTCCAGTCGCGCGAGGCGGCGAATCCGTATCACGACGCGCTGCCCGGCCTCGTGCGCCGGACCATGGATCGCTACGCCGAACTGACCGGACGGCGCTACCGGCTGTTCGACTACCACGGTCACCCCGAGGCCGGACGCGTGCTGGTGCTGATGGGTTCGGGCGCCGAGACCGTGCACGAGACCGTCGATGCGCTGCTCGCTGCCGGCGAGCGCGTCGGCGTGCTGCGCGTGCGCCTGTACCGGCCCTTCGCCGGCGCCGACTTCGTCGCCGCGCTGCCGCGCACGACGCGCGCCATCGCCGTGCTCGACCGCTGCAAGGAGCCGGGCGCACCGGCCGAGCCGCTGCACCTCGACGTGATCGCCGCGCTCGCGCAGCACGGTCACGGCGCCTTCCAGACGCTGCCGCGCACGATCGGCGGGCGCTACGGGTTGTCGTCGAAGGAGTTCACGCCGGCGATGGCGAAGGCCGTGTTCGACGAGCTGTCCGCCACCGTGCCGCGCTCGCCGTTCACGATCGGCATCCACGATGACGTGACGCATCTGAGCCTGGACTTCGACCCGCACTGGAAGAGCGGCGCGGCGGCCGGCGTCACCGCCTGCGTGTTCTACGGCCTCGGCTCCGACGGCACGGTGTCGGCGAACAAGAATTCGGTGCAGATCATCGCCGCCCACACCGGCCGCCACGCGCAGGGCTATTTCGTCTACGACTCGAAGAAGTCCGGCGCGATGACGGTCTCGCACCTGCGCTTCGGCCCCGGACCGATCCGCTCGGCCTACCTGATCGGCGCCGGCGAGGCCGATTTCGTCGCCTGTCACCAGCCGGCCTTCCTGACGCGCCCCGAACTGCTCGCGCACGCCAAGCCCGGGGCGACGCTGCTGCTGAACACGCCGCTCGCCCCCGGGCGGCTCTGGGCCTCGCTGCCGCCGCTGGTGCGCGCCACGATCCGCGGCCGGAACCTGCGCCTGTACGCGATCGACGCCTACGCGCTCGCCGCGGCGCAGGGCATGGGCCGGCGCATCAACACCGTGATGCAGACGGCGTTCTTCGCGATCTCCGGCGTGCTGCCGGGCGAGGCCGCGATCGCGGCGCTCAAGCAGTCGGTCGAGGACAGCTACGGCCGCAAGGGCCGGCGGCTGGTCGAGCAGAACCACGCGGCGATCGACGCCACGCTCGCGGCCCTGCACGCGATCCCGGTGCCGGAGCGCGACGAAGCCGCGGACGACGGAGCCGGCGAGGCCGTTCATGCACCGATCCCGGCCGATGCGCCGGCGTTCGTGCGCCTTGTGACCGCCGAGCTGCTGGCCGGGCGCGGCAACGAGCTGCCGGTCTCGGCGCTGCCGGCCGACGGCAGCTTCCCGGTCGGCACCGCGCGCTACGAGAAGCGCGCGCTCGCGCTCGAACTGCCGGTCTGGGACGAAAAACTCTGCATCCAGTGCGGCAAGTGCCCGCTGGTCTGCCCGCACGCGGCGATCCGCGCCAAGCTGCTGACGTCCGGACAGGCCGATGCAGCCCCGGCCGGCTTCCGCAGCGCGCCGGCCAAGGGCAAGGAATACGCCGGCAGCGGGCTGCGCATCGTGTACCAGGTCGCGCCCGAGGACTGCACCGGCTGCAACCTCTGCGTCGAGGTCTGCCCGGTGCGCGACAAGTCCGAGCACCGGCGCAAGGCGCTGAACATGGCGCCGGCCGAGCCGCTGCGCGAGCCCGAACGCGCCAACTGGGCGTACTTCCTGCAGCTGCCCGAGGCCGACCGCAGCACCACGCGCATCGGCCTGATCCGCGGCGCGATGCTGCACGAGCCGCTGTTCGAGTTCTCCGGCGCCTGCGCCGGCTGCGGTGAAACCCCGTACCTGAAGCTCGCGAGCCAGCTGTTCGGCGACCGCATGCTGGTCGCCAACGCCACCGGCTGTTCGTCGATCTACGGCGGCAACCTGCCGACCACGCCCTGGGCCGCGAACCGCGACGGCCGCGGCCCGGCCTGGGCGAACTCGCTGTTCGAGGACAACGCCGAGTTCGGCCTCGGCATGCGCATCGCGCTCGACCAGCAGCGCGAGCACGCCGAAGCACTGCTGCGCGAACTGGCCGGTGCGCTCGGCACGACGCTGGTCGAGGCGCTGCTCGGGGCCGATCAGTCCGACGAGGCCGGCATCGCCGCGCAGCGCCTGCGCGTCGCCGATCTGCGCACGCGCCTCGCCACGCTGCCCGATCCGCGCGCACGCCGGCTGGAGCACTTCGCCGATGCGCTGGCGAAGAAGTCGGTGTGGATCGTCGGCGGCGACGGCTGGGCCTACGACATCGGCTACGGCGGGCTCGATCACGTGCTCGCATCGGATCGCGACATCAACATCCTCGTGCTCGACACCGAGGTCTACTCGAACACCGGCGGCCAGACCTCGAAGGCGACGCCGCGCGGCGCGGTCGCCAAGTTCTCGGCCGGCGGCAAGCGCGTCGGCAAGAAGGATCTCGCACTGCTCGCGATGGACTACGGCCACGTCTACGTCGCACGCGTCGCCTTCGGCGCGAAGGACCAGCAGACGCTGAACGCCTTCCTCGAAGCCGAAAGCTGGCCCGGACCGTCGCTGATCCTCGCCTACTCGCCGTGCATCGCCCACGGCGTCGATCTCTCGCGCAACCTGCGCCAGCAGGAGCTGGCGGTCGCCTGCGGGCACTGGCCGCTGCTGCGCTACGACCCGCGCCGCGCCGGCGCCGGCGAGCACGCGCTGAAGCTCGACAGCGCGCGCCCGAGCCTGCCCTTCGAGCAGTACGCCCGCACCGAGGGCCGCTTCGAGATGCTGCGCCTCGCCGATCCGGCCGCGGCCGAACGCCTGCGCGCCGAAGCGCAGGCCGAGGTGCTGGCCCGCTACCACCACTACGAGCAGCTGGCCGGACTCGATCAGGACACCCTGCCCGAGCCCGCAGCCGGTGCCACCACCGAGGAGGATGTGCCCTGATGAACCCGCTCGCCACGCAGTACCTGGGCCTGCAGCTCGCCAACCCGCTGATCGCGGGCGCCTCGCCGCTGTCGCGCAACCTCGACCACGCGCGCCGGCTGGAGGATGCCGGCATCGGGGCGCTGGTCATGCACTCGCTGTTCGAGGAGGAGCTGATCGAGGAGGAGGAAACCTGGCTGCGCTTTCGCGACCAGGCTGCGCTCGGCCACGCCGAGGCCGACGGATTCCTGCCCGATCATCCGGGCTATCGCAACGCGCTGGAGCGCTACGTCGAACAGCTCCAGCGCCTGAAGACCGCGCTGGCGGTGCCGGTCATCGCCAGCCTCAACGGCGTCTCGCGCAGCGGCTGGCTGCACCACGCGCAGGCGCTGGAGGCGGCCGGGGCCGATGCGCTGGAGCTGAACGTCTACTACCTCGCCGCCTCGCCGGCCGAGTCCGGCACCGAGGTCGAGCAGCGCTACCTCGATCTGGTCGCGGCGCTGAAGTCGCACGTGCGGATTCCGTTCGCGGTCAAGCTCTCGCCGCAGTTCAGCGCGCTGCCGCACTTCGTGCGCCGGATCGAAGGCGAGGGCGCCGGCGGGCTCGTGCTGTTCAACCGCTTCTACCAGCCCGACATCGACATCGACACGCTGAGCCTCGTGCACCGCCCGACGCTGTCGCACCCCGGCGATGCGCTGCTGGCGCTGCACTGGATCGCGATGCTGCGCGGACGCACGACGATCTCGCTCGCTGCCGGCGGCGGCGTGAAGTCGGCCGCCGAGCTCGCCAAGCTGCTGCTGGTCGGCGCCGACGCCGTGCAGGTGGTCGGCGCGCTGCTCGCGCACGGCCCCGAGCGCGTCGCCGAGATCCTCGCCGGCCTGCTCGGCTGGATGTCCGTGCACGAGTTCGAATCGATCAGCCAGATCCGCGGCAGCCTCAGCGAGGCGCGCATCTCCGATCCGGGCGGCTACGAGCGCGTCCACTACCGCGAGGTGCTCGACGGCTGGCGCTCGGCGCGCGGGGTGTGGCGCTGAGCGCGCGCCGGCGCTGACCGGCCCCGCGTAAGCACGTACAACGCGGTCATGCTGCAGCAGCCGGCCGCGATTCTCACCGGCCAGCACGCGCTGATGAAGGCCGTCCTCCGTGATCGCGGCGTACAGGCGCACGTTGGC
>NZ_DAOLKE010000013.1:0-16886 GCF_035331805.1 Plasticicumulans sp.
GCAGCCCGAACGGATCCTCGCCGGCCGGCTTGCCGTGCAGTTCGAACGGGTCCTGCGCACCCGGCGTGCCGTGCAGGCCGAACGGATCGGCGAGCGGTGCCGGTGCGGCAAGGCCGAAGGCATCCGGCAGCGCCACGGCTGCTGCCGTGCCGGCCCCGAAGGCCGGGGCTTGTCCGCCGTCACCGGCGCCCGGCTCGACGGCGATCTGGTACTCGCCGATGGCGATCACGTCCCCGGCCTGCAGCGGCCGGCTGTTGCCGCGACCGACGCGCTGGCCGCCGAGATAGACGCCATTGGTGCTGGTGTCGGTCAGCACGTAGCGCCCCTGCTCCTCGTGCACGGTGCAGTGGCGGCCGGAGATGACCAGCTCCGGGTCCGGCAGCACCCAGTCGTTGCCGGGCGCACGGCCGATCGTCAGGCTGTCGCCGCTGCCGAGGCTGCGCACGGTATCGGCCTCGGGCAGGAGCGGGTGCTGGCTGGTGATACGGAGGGTCAACGGCATCGGTCGTGAAACCTGGGCGGCAAGCCGGGGGGCGAAAAGCCCGCCGACTGTAGGCCAGTGCCGGCACGGCTGACAATTCGCCGCTCGCTGCCGGCTGGCAGTCCGCCGGCCGCCGGCTACGCTACGCAGCGACCGCACTGGCGGACGCCACGATGCGCGGCGCCGGCCGGTGCGCAGATCGGGTGACAATCGCAGGGGGTGCCCCGGTGGCGCTGGATGTGGAGAAATGGCTCGAACCCGTCTCGGACGACGAGCCCGGTGGCAGTGATCTCGAATACGATCCCGATTTCCAGGCCCTCGAACGGCTCGCGACCGGCAAGCCCGAGCAGCAGATCGGCAGCACCATCGTGCCGGCCGAACCGCCGGACTGGCGGGCCGTGCGCGGCAAGGCGATGGAACTGCTCGAACGCACGCGCGACCTGCGCGTCGCGCTGGTGCTGACCCGCGCGCTGCTCGCCGTCGAGGGGCTGCCCGGATTCGCCGACGGCCTGCGCTATCTGCACGGCCTGCTGGAGCGCCACTGGGAGCACGTGCATCCGCAGCTCGATCCGGATGACTACAACGATCCGACCACGCGCGTGAACATCATCGCCGGCCTCGTCGCCGCCGACAGCGACGACGTGCTCGGCCTGCTGCGCCAGGCCGCGCTGGCGCGCTCGCGCAGCTTCGGCGTCGCGACGCTGCGCGACTGGCTGATCCTTTCCGGCGCGAGCAGCGGCACGCCGGTGCTGACCGCCGAGACCTTCGATGCCGTGTTCCGCGAGGTCGCCGCCGAGGAACTGCAGGCGGCCGCCGACAGCGCGCATGCGGCCTTCGATCTCGCCTCGGCAATCGAGCGCCGCCTGACCGAGCAGGTTGGCTCCGGCAACGCCGTGGATCTCTCGCCGTTGCGCACGGCGCTCAAGCCCTGCGTGCAGCTGCTCGACGAGCGCCTGGCCCAGCGCGGCCTGGGCGCCGTGGCCGAGACCGGGGCCTTGCCGGTGGCCGGTGAGGAGCCGGCCGAGGCGGGCGGCAGCGCGGCGACCGGGGCCGGCGCCTCCGGTTTCGTCGCCGGGCGCATCAGTACGCGAGATGACGTATTGAAAGCTCTGGAGGCCGTCTGCGATTACTACACTCGACACGAGCCTTCGAGCCCGGTACCGATCCTGATGGAGCGCGCGCGCCGGCTGGTGACGATGAGTTTCGTCGACATCATGCGCAACATCGCCCCCGACAGCCTCGCGCAGATCGATGTCCTGCGCGGCCCCGATCCGGATGCCGAATCGTCCGGCTCGGACGGCTACTGACCCGCTCCCCCCGAGCCGGTGCCGACGCGCCGCCGGTTCGCGATCGAACAAAGCCTGAGGAGACCCGCCCGTGGCAGACAGCAGTCAGAAATTCATCGCCCGCAACCGCGCCCCGCGCGTGCAGATCGAGTACGACGTCGAGCTCTACGGCGCCCAGAAGAAGGTCCAGCTGCCGTTCGTGATGGGCGTCATGGCCGATCTGTCCGGCAAGCCCGCCGAGCCGCTCGGACCGGTCGCCGAGCGCAAGTTTCTGGAAATCGACGTCGACAACTTCGACAGCCGCATGAAATCGATGAAGCCGCGCGTCGCGTTCGCGGTGCCGAACACGCTGACCGGCGACGGCAACCTGAGCGTCGACATCACCTTCGAGAGCATGGAGGACTTCACGCCGGCCGCGATCGCCCGCAAGGTCGATGCGCTGAACAAGCTGCTCGAAGCGCGCACCCAGCTCTCCAACCTGCTGACCTACATGGACGGCAAGACCGGGGCCGAGGAACTGATCGGCAAGGTGCTGCAGGACCCCTCCCTGCTGCAGGCCCTCGCGTCCGCGCCCAAACCGCAGTCCGAATGACCCCGAGGTAACCAGTCCATGGCCGAACTGAACGCCGAAGCCCAGGCCGCGGGTGCGGGCCTGACCACCGAGGGCGGCGCCTTCGAGGCGCTGCTGCTGCAGGAATTCAAGCCCAAGAGCGATCGAGCGAAGGAAGCGGTCGAGGAGGCCGTGCGCACGCTCGCCGAGCAGGCACTGTCGTCCTCGAGCATCGTCTCCGGCGACACGCTGAAGACCATCGAGGCGATGATCGCCGCGCTCGATGCCAAGCTGACCGAGCAGATCAACCACATCCTGCACCACGCCGATTTCCAGAAGCTTGAATCGGCCTGGCGCGGCCTGCATCACCTCGTCAACAACACCGAAACCGACGAGATGCTGAAGATCCGCGTCATGAACATCTCCAAGCAGGATCTGCACAAGACCCTGAAGAAGTTCAAGGGCACGGCCTGGGACCAGAGCCCGATCTTCAAGAAGCTCTACGAGGAGGAATACGGCCAGTTCGGCGGCGAGCCCTACGGCTGCCTGGTCGGCGACTACTACTTCGACCATTCGGCGCCCGACGTTGAACTGCTCGGCGAGATCGCCAAGGTTTCCGCCTCGATGCACGCCCCGTTCATCGCAGCCGTCGCGCCGGCGGTCATGCAGATGGATTCCTGGCAGGAGCTGTCGAACCCGCGCGACCTGACCAAGATCTTCCAGACGCCCGAATATGCCGCGTGGAAGTCGCTGCGTGAATCCGAGGACTCGCGCTACGTCGGCCTGACCATGCCGCGCTTCCTGTCGCGCATGCCCTACGGGGCCAAGACCAATCCGGTCGATGAATTTGATTTCGAGGAGGACACGACCGGGGCCGACAGCAGCAAGTACACGTGGGCCAACTCCGCCTACGCGATGGCCGTCAACATCAACCGCTCGTTCAAGCTCTACGGCTGGTGCTCGCGCATCCGCGGCATCGAATCCGGCGGTGCGGTCGAGGGGCTGCCCGCGCATTCCTTCCCGACCGACGACGGCGGCGTCGACATGAAGTGCCCGACCGAAATCGCGATTTCCGACCGGCGGGAGGCCGAGCTCGCAAAAAACGGTTTCATGCCGCTCGTGCACAAGAAAAATACCGATTTCGCAGCTTTCATCGGAGCCCAGTCGCTGCAGAAGCCGGCCGAGTACGATGATCCCGATGCCACTTCGAATGCCAACCTCGCCGCCCGGCTGCCGTACCTGTTCGCGACCTGCCGCTTCGCGCACTACCTGAAGTGCATGGTCCGCGACAAGGTGGGCTCCTTCAAGGAGCGCGAGGACATGCAGATCTGGCTGCAGAAATGGATCATGAACTACGTGGACGGCGATCCCTCGCGCTCCAGCGAGACCACGAAGGCCCAGAAGCCGCTCGCCGCCGCCGAGGTCGTCGTCGAGGAAGTCGAAGGCAACCCCGGGTACTACACGTCGAAGTTCTTCCTGCGGCCGCACTACCAGCTCGAAGGATTGACGGTGTCGTTGCGACTGGTATCCAAGCTGCCCTCGCAGAAGGGCGGCTGACTGGCGGTGCGGTGACTGCGGTCGCCGCACCTTTGCAAACGGTCCCTGACGTCCGGGCGACGTACCGGGTCCCAATTCCAGCATTGACGCACTGCAGGAGAGACATTCATGGCCGTTGACATCTTTCTGAAATTCGCGGACGCCGCGAACATCAAGGGCGAATCGAAGGACAAGAAGCATCCGAAGGAAATCGACGTCCTCGCCTGGAGCTGGGGCATGTCGCAGTCCGGCACCTTCCACACCGGCGGCGGTGGCGGCGCCGGCAAGGTCAACGTCAACGACATGTCGGTGACCAAGTGGGTCGACATCGCCTCGTATGCGCTGATGCACGCCTGCGCGACCGGCCAGCACATCGACGACGCGCTGCTGACCGTGCGCAAGGCCGGCGGCAAGGAGCCGGTCGAGTACATCAAGATCAA
Organism: Plasticicumulans sp.; assembly: GCF_035331805.1. Lineage (NCBI taxonomy): Bacteria > Pseudomonadati > Pseudomonadota > Gammaproteobacteria > Candidatus Competibacteraceae > Plasticicumulans > Plasticicumulans sp. The sequence continues at coordinate 4,294 of NZ_DAOLKE010000013.1, forward strand.
GATGGAGAAGGTCATGGTCACGTCGATCAACACCGGTGGCAGCGGTGGCGAGGATCGGCTGACCGAGAACGTCTCGCTGAACTTCGCGAAGGTCACCTTCACGTACACCGAGCAGACCGACAAGGGTGCCGGTGAGGCGTCGAAGGACTTCAAGTGGGACATCGAGGCCAACGCCGTTCCGTAATCCGGTCCGTCTGCGAACGCCGGCTCGCGGCCCCCGCCCGCCTGCCGGCCTGCGCTCCGGCGCAGGTCTGAATTCCGGATTTCCCCGAATCCCGGACGTGAGCCGCCCCTGCACCGGGCGGCTGGCGTGGAGGTGTGTCGTGAGCGTCGAAGCCGCCCTGCAGTCGGGCAATCCCCGGGAGGCACTGACCGAACTGCAGGCCCGCGTACGCAAGGAGCCGGCGGTTGCGCGCCATCGCGTGCTGCTGTTCCAGCTGCTCTGCGTGCTCGGCCAGTGGCCGAGGGCGCTCGGCCAGCTGCAGGTGGTCGGCGAACTCGATGCCGAGGCCTTGCCGATGGTGCAGACCTACCGCGAGGCGCTGCGCTGCGAAGTCTTCCGGCAGGAGGTCTTCGCCGGTCGCAGGGCGCCGCTGCTGTTCGGCGAGCCGACGCCGTGGGTCGCGCTGCTGATCGAGGCGCTCGCGCGCGATGCCGACGATCCGCAGGCCGCGGCCGGCCTGCGCGCCGAAGCCTTCGAGCGGGCACCGGCCAATCCCGGCAGCGCCGACGGCCGGCCGTTTGCGTGGCTGGCCGATACCGACGGCCGGCTCGGGCCGGTCATCGAGGCGATCATCAACGGCCGCTATTACTGGATTCCCTGCGAACGCCTGAGCAGCGTGCAGCAGGAGGCCCCGGCCGACCTGCGCGATGTGGTCTGGATGCCGGCATCGCTGACCTTCACGACCGGCGGCGAGACGGTTGCGCTGCTGCCGGCGCGCTACCCGGGGCTGGACGCCGAGGATGACGGCGGCCTGCTGCTCGGACGGCGCACCGAATGGCGCGAGAACGAGCACGGCCTCGTGCTCGCTGCCGGGCAGCGGGTGTTCGCGACCGACGGCGACGACGTGGCGCTGTACGACCTGCGCACGCTGCACTTCGATCCGGCCGCTCCGGCGAGCGCCTGAGGCTCACCGTGGCCGAACTGACGCCGCAGGAACGCCTGCAGCCGGCGCTGCTCGACCGGCTGATCGACGACGCGCCCGAGCGTCACAAGGAAACGCGCGAGCAGCGCGTGCTGTCGCTGAACCAGTTGCGCGAGAGCGTGCTGCGTGATCTCGCCTGGCTGTTCAACGCCGGCAACCACGAATCCGTGCAGTCGCTCGATGCCTGGCCGCAGGTCGCGCGCTCGGTGCTGAACTACGGCCTGCCGGCGCTCTCCGGACGCACGGCCAGCAGCGTCGACATCCCGGCGCTCGAACGCGTGCTCGCCGATACCATCCGCACCTTCGAACCGCGCATCCTGCCGCACACGCTGCAGGTGCGCGCCGTCGTCGCCCGCGAGCAGATGAACCACAACGCCATCGGCTTCGAGATCCAGGGCGAACTCTGGGCGCAGCCGGTGCCGCTGCATCTGTGGCTGAAGACCGAGATCGACCTCGAATCCGGCAACGTCCGCATCGAGCCCCGCAACGCCTGATCGCAAGCAGCCCCCCGATGGATCCGCGCCTGTACCGGTATTACAACCAGGAACTCCAGCACCTGCGCGAGACCGCCGGCGAGTTCGCGCAGGAATTCCCGAAGATCGCCTCGCGCCTGAGCCTGACCGGCTTCGAATGCGCCGACCCCTACGTCGAGCGGCTGCTCGAAGGCTGTGCCTTCCTGTCGGCGCGCGTGCAACTGAAACTCGATGCCGAGTTCCCGGTGTTCACGCAGCACCTGCTGGAGATGGTCTACCCGCACTATCTGGCGCCGGTGCCGTCGATGGCGGTGCTGCAGCTGCAGCCGGACCTGTCCGAAGGCTCGCTCGCGGCCGGTTTCACGGTGCCGCGCGGCGCGAGTCTCAAGAGCGTGCTCGGCAAGAACGAGACCACCGCCTGCGAATACCGCACCGGTCAGCCGGTGACGCTGTGGCCGGTCGAGCTGACCGAGGCCGAGTACTTCGGCAACGTCACGGCCGTGCTCGGCCCGGCCGCGAACAGCGCGCCGCGTGCGCGTGCCGGCCTGCGCCTGCGCCTGCGGGCCACGGCCGGCCTGAGCTTCGATGCGCTGTCGCTCGAGCGCCTGCCGCTGTTCCTGCGCGGCGCCGACCAGCTGCCGTTCCGGCTGTACGAACAGCTGCTCGGCAACGCCGTCGCCGTGCTCGCCCGCCCGGCGCAGCGTCCGGCGCCGTGGTTCCAGTGGCTCGGCCGCGAATCGCTGGCGCCGATGGGCTTCGAGGACGAACAGGCGCTGCTGCCGCTGTCGCCGCAGAGCTTCCAGGGCTACCGGCTGCTCGGCGAGTACTTCGCGTTCCCGCAGCGTTTCCTGTTCGTCGAACTGCGCGCCCTGGCACCGGTCGTGCGCCGCTGCAGCGGCAGCGAACTCGAACTGCTGGTGCTGTTCGATCGGCTCGACCCGATGCTCGAAGGCGTGCTGAAGCCCGAGAACTTCGTGCTGCACTGCGCACCGGCGATCAACCTGTTCCCGCGCCGCGCCGACCGCATCCACCTGAACGACAGGAGCTACGAGTACCACATCGTCCCGGACCGCACGCGGCCGCTCGATTTCGAGGTCCACTCGCTCGAACGCGTGACCGGTCACGGCACGACCGAGCAGGCCGAGCAGGCCTTCCTGCCGTTCTACTGCGCGCACGACCGCATCCGCCGCGCCGCCGACGGGGCGTATTACACGCTGCGCCGTACCAAGCGCCTGCTGTCGGCGCGCGCGAAGCTGCGCGGGCCGCGCAGCGGCTACATCGGCCAGGAGGTGTTCATCGCGCTGGTCGATGCCGCTGCCGCACCGTACCGGCACGATCTGCGCCAGCTGTCGCTCGAAGTGCTGTGCACCAACCGCGACCTGCCGCTGACGATGCCGCTCGGGCTCGGGCGCACCGACTTCACGCTGGAGAGCGGCGCGCCGGTGGCGGCGGTGCGCTGCGTGGCCGGTCCGACGCGCCCGCGCCCGAGCAACGCCGAGAACGACGTGGCCTGGCGGCTGATCTCGCACCTGTCGCTGAACTACCTGACGCTCGCCGACAGCGATGCGCAGCAGGGCGCGGTGGCGCTGCGCGAGCTGCTGCGCCTGTACGTCGATCCGAACGATGCCGCCGGCCAGAAGCAGGTCGACGGCCTGCTGTCGGTGAAGACGCAGCCGGCGACCCGCCGCCTGCCGCTGCCGGGGCCGATCGCCTTCGGGCGCGGCGTCGAGATCGCGCTGAACTTCGACGAGGGCGCCTACGGCGGGGCCGGCGTGTTCCTGATGGGGGCGGTGCTGGAGCGCTTCCTCGGCCGCTACGTGTCGATGAACAGCTACACCGAGACCAGCGTGCGTTCGCTGGAGCGCGGCGAGATCATGCGCTGGCCGGTGCGCATGGGCGCGCGGGCGCTGCTGTGAACGCCGACGCCGACACCGAGGATTCCGGCATTGCGCCGGCGCTGAGCGCCGCCGATTTCGGCGTCGCGCCGCCGGTGCTGCTGTCGCCGGTCGCCGAGGCGCTGTTCACGGCGCTGGCGGCGAAGCCGTGGGATTTCGATCTCTGGCAGGCGCTGCGGCGCATCGAATGCGCGTTCCCGGACAAGCCGCGGCTCGGGCGCTCGTTCCGGGTTGCCGATGATCCGGTGCGGCTGTCGCAGCCGCCGCACACGACCTTCGTGCCCTCGACGATCGCCGCCTTCGAGCGCCCGTCCCACCGGCCGGCCCGGCTGGCGAGCTATGCCTTCGGGCTGTTCGGCCCGCACGGGCCGCTGCCGCTGCACCTGAGCGAGCACGCGCGCGAGCGCCAGCGCAACCACCGCGATCCGACCTTCGCGCGCTTTGCCGACATCTTCCATCACCGGCTGATGTCGCTGTTCTGGCGCGCCTGGGCCGATGCGCAGCCGACCGTCGGCATGGACCGCCCCGGCGAGGACCGCTTCGCGCGCTACGTCGGCAGCCTCGCCGGCTACGGTGACGAAGCCCTGCGCGATCGCGACGTGCTCGGCCACCGGCCGCGGCTGCACTTCGCCGGCCTGCTCGGGCCGCAGGCGCGCCACCCGGACGGCCTGCGCGCGATCCTCGCCGACTATCTCGGCCTGCCGGTGCGCATCGGGGAATACATCGGCCACTGGCTGGAACTGCCGCCGCCGGTGCAGTGCCGGCTCGGCGATTCGCGCGCGAGCGGCACGCTCGGCGTCAACGCCGTGATCGGCACCCGGGTCTGGGACCGCCAGTACAAGTTCCGCGTCGTGCTCGGGCCGCTGACGCTCGCCGACTACGAACGCCTGCTGCCGGGCGGCGCGAGTCTCGCGCGGCTGCGCGCCTGGGTGCGCAGCTACGTCGGCGAGGAATACGCCTGGGATGCGCGGCTGATCCTCGCGCGGCCCGAGGTGCCCGAGGCACGGCTCGGCGGTCCGACCCGGCTCGGCTGGACCACCTGGATCGGCACGCCGGGGGCGGCCGATCCGGCCGACCTGCAGCTGCAGGAAAGCGTCATGACGGCGCCGGTCCCGGCGCCCGCCTGAATCCGGACCTCCGCGGCCCGCGCCGGCACGCCGGGGCCGCATACAACACGATCCACCACCTTCGAGGGAGCACGTCATGGCGGAAATCAGTCGGGTCAAGCTGTTCGGCAAGCTCAACAGCCTCGGCTACAAGGCGGTCGAGGCGGCGACGGTGTTCTGCAAGATGCGCGGCAATCCGTACGTCGAGCTGGTGCACTGGGTCCATCAGATCCTGCAACTGCCCGATTCCGACCTGCACAGGCTGATCAGGCAGTTCAACGTCAACCCCTCGGTGCTGGTCAAGGACCTGACTGATGCCCTCGACCGGCTGCCGCGCGGCTCGACCTCGATCACCAACCTGTCGGCGCACGTCGAGGAAGCCGTCGAGCGCGGCTGGGTCTACGGCAGCCTGATGTTCGGCGAGGCGCAGGTGCGCACCGGCTATCTGGTGGTCGGCATCCTGAAGACGCCGTCGCTGCGCAGCGCGCTGCTCGGCATCTCGAAGGAGTTCGACAAGTTCAAGGCCGACGCGCTGACCGACCGCTTCGACGAATACGTTTCCGGCTCGCCCGAGCAGGGCCTGCACGCGACCGACGGTTTCCAGGTCGGCGGCGGTGCGGCGCCGGGCGAGGCGAGCGGTGCGATCCCGCCGGCGCAGCTCGGCAAGCAGGAGGCGCTGAACCGCTTCACGACCGATCTGACCGAGCAGGCGCGCAGCGGCAAGATGGACCCGATCGTCGGGCGCGACGATGAAATCCGCCAGGTCGTCGACATCCTGATGCGCCGCCGCCAGAACAACCCGATCCTGATCGGCGAGGCCGGCGTCGGCAAGACGGCGGTCGTCGAGGGCTTCGCGCAGCGCATCGCCCGTGGCGACGTGCCGCCGTCGCTGCAGGAAGTCACGCTGCGCGCGCTCGATGTCGGCCTGCTGCAGGCCGGGGCCAGCATGAAGGGCGAGTTCGAGCAGCGCCTGCGCTCGGTGATCGAGGAAGTGCAGGCCAGCCCGAAGCCGGTGATCCTGTTCGTCGACGAGACGCACACGCTGGTCGGCGCCGGCGGTGCGGCCGGCACCGGCGATGCCGCCAACCTGCTCAAGCCCGCGCTGGCGCGCGGCACGCTGCGCACGATCGGCGCGACCACCTTCGCCGAGTACAAGAAGCACATCGAGAAGGACCCGGCGCTGACCCGGCGCTTCCAGAGCGTGCAGGTCGATGAGCCCGACGAGAAGAAGGCCGTGCTGATGATGCGCGGCGTCGCCTCGACGATGGAGGCGCACCACAAGGTGCAGATCCTCGACGAGGCGCTGGAGGCCGCGGTCAAGCTCTCGCACCGCTACATCCCGGCGCGCCAGCTGCCGGACAAGTCCGTGAGCCTGCTCGACACCGCCTGCGCGCGCGTCGCGGTCAGCCTGCACGCGGTGCCGGCCGAGGTCGATGACAGCCGCAAGCGCATCGAGGCGCTCGATACGGAGCTGCGCATCATCGCGAAGGAAGCCGCGGTCGGCCTCGACACCGCGGCGCGCGAATCGCTCTGCAACGAGCGGCTGGCGGCCGAGAAGGCCCGGCTCGAAGGGCTGGAAGCGCGCTGGAACGCCGAGAAGGCGCTGGTCGATGAGCTGCTCGCGACGCGCGCCGCGCTGCGCGCCAACATCGGCGTCGTCGACGGGCCGGCCAAAGGCGAGCCGCCGGCGAAGCTCGGCGAGGCCGAAGTCGCGGCGCTGCGCGAGAAGCTGCACGGCCTGCAGACGCAGCTCGCCGAGCTGCAGGGCGAGCAGCCGCTGATCCTGCCGACCGTCGATTACCAGGCGGTCGCCTCGGTGGTCGAGGACTGGACCGGCATCCCGGTCGGGCGCATGGCGCGCAACGAGATCGAGACGGTGCTGAAGCTCGCCGACACGCTCGGCCAGCGCGTGATCGGCCAGGACCACGCGATGCAGATGATCGCCAGGCGCATCCAGACCTCGCGCGCCGGCCTCGACAATCCGAACAAGCCGATCGGCGTGTTCATGCTCGCCGGCACCTCCGGCGTCGGCAAGACCGAGACCGCGCTGGCGCTCGCCGAGGCGCTCTACGGCGGCGAGCAGAACCTGATCACGATCAACATGAGCGAGTACCAGGAGGCGCACACCGTCTCGTCGCTGAAGGGCGCGCCTCCGGGCTACGTCGGCTACGGCGAGGGCGGCGTGCTGACCGAGGCCGTGCGCCGGCGGCCGTACTCGGTCGTGCTGCTCGACGAGGTCGAGAAGGCCCACCCGGACGTGCACGAGATCTTCTTCCAGGTCTTCGACAAGGGCTGGATGGAGGACGGCGAGGGCCGGCTGATCGACTTCAAGAACACGCTGATCCTGCTGACCACCAACGCCGGCACCGACCTGCTGATGCAGCTCTGCAAGGACCCGGAGCTGATGCCCGAGCCCGATGACATCGCCAAGGCGCTGCGCGAACCCCTGCTGAAGGTGTTCCCGCCGGCGCTGCTCGGGCGGCTGGTGACGATCCCGTACTACCCGCTCAGCGACGAGATGCTCGGGCGCATCGTCCGGCTGCAGCTCGGGCGCATCAAGAAGCGCGTCGAGGAGCACCGCAAGGTGCCGTTCGAGTACGACGACGAGGTCGTCAAACTCATCGTCTCGCGCTGCACCGAGCTGGAATCGGGCGGACGCATGATCGATGCGATCCTGACCAACACCATGCTGCCGGACATCAGCCGCGAGTTCCTCGAACGCATGATGGAAGGCCAGCCGGTCACGCGCGTGCACGTGTCGGTGCGCGACGGCGAATTCGCGTATGCCTTCGATGCCTGAGCGGCCCGCGGTGTGCCCGCCCCGCAGGCATCGTCGCCGGGGCGGGCCGCTGCTGACGCTGTTGCTGATTCACGCTCACGAGGCCATCGCGATGGGAAACCTGTGCCTGTTCTCCGCCGTCACCGGCGTCGTGCTCGATGACGGCCGGCCGGTCGAGGGCGCGCGGCTCGAACGCAGCTACGAATGGCGCTGGAAGCCCGAAAGCGGCAGGGACGAGACCCGCACCGACGCCGACGGGCGCTTCCGCCTGCCGGCGATCACGCGCGGCTCGCTGCTCGGCTCGCTGCTGCCGCACGAACCCTTCGTGCGCCAGACCCTGCTCATCCACCACGCCGGCCGGACCTACCAGGCGTGGATGTTCAACAAGGGCGAATACGCCGAGAACGGCGAACTGGGCGGCCGGCCGATCTCGCTGGTGTGCCGGCTCGAAGCGGCGCCGGAACACCACGGCGAGGTGTACGGCATCTGCGAGCCGCAATGAGCCGCAGCAGCGCGCCACCCGCAGCGCCCGCTCCACGAGGCCAAGACCATGACGACGCTCACGCCGCTGCAGGCGGCCCGCATTGCCCGCGGCGTCTACACGCTGCTCGACCAGACCGTCGGCGAGGCCCGCGAACGCGGTGACCTGTTCGGCTGCGAGGGCCTGTTCACCGTCGGCGAGGAATCGCGCTTCACCGGCCGCTCCGGCGGCCTGATCGCCTGCAAGACCATCAGCGGTTTCGGCTACCTCGCCGAGGGCGAGGGGCGTCACCAGGGCGAGATCCTCGTCGCGACCCGCGGCACCAGCATCCAGCTCGACTGGCTGTCGAACCTGAACATCGGCATGCAGATCGGCCCGGGCGGGCTGCCGGTGCATGCGGGTTTCCATGAGGTCTGGAAGTCCTTCGCCGACGGGCTCGCGCAATACCTGCGCGGCCGCAACCCGTCGGTGATCCACTGCGTCGGCCACAGCTTGGGCGGCGCGCTCGCGACGCTGAACGCCGATTACTTCTCGCACATCCGCGCCGGCGCCGTGCGCCTGTACACCTTCGGCTCGCCGCGTGCCGGCTCGCTGTTCTTTTCGAACGCGCTGCGCCAGCGGCTCGGCGCCGAGCACATCCACCGCGTCCACCACGCCGCGGACCCGGTGCCGAAGATCCCGCTGTTCCCGTTCCTGCACGTGCCGGCCGACAGCGCCGGCTATCCGCTCGCCAGCGGCAACCACGGTCTGGTCAGCGTCGCCGCGCATTCGATGAAGGACAGCTACATCCCCGGCGTCGGCGAGGACAACTGGATCGGGCTGGAGCGGCGCTGCCGCGACGACCTCAACGATGCCCGCGTGCAGGGCTGGCTCGACCAGATCGCCTCGGGCGGCGGTCACGTGCTGCCGCTCGGCGCCCGGACGCTGCAGATGATCGGCCGGGCGCTCGCCTGGCTGCTGAAGAAGACCAGCGCCCTGCTGGTCGGCACCTTCGGCACGCTGCTCACCGCCGGCATGACCGTGCTCGACCAGCTCGCCTGGCTGCTCGCAAAGAGTGCGGAGCTGTCGATCGAGCTGACCGGCTACATCGCGGCCCTGATCAAGGCCATCTTCCTGTTCCTCGGCCGCACCGCGATCGTCGGCACGGTCATGACCTTCGGCTTCGTGCGCTGGGTGCTGGGGCTGCTGTTCGGCACGCTGACCGGGCTGGCCCGCTCGGCGCTGTCGGTGCTCGGCTGAGCGGGCCGGCCGGCGGCCTTGCGGCATCCATCGGCCGGGTTTGCAAACCTGCTTCAGCGACCCTGCCGGCCGGCCCCGAGGGCACGCGGCCGGCCATCCGCGCCACGTACCGGGGTGGTTCGCGTGGCATTCCGCGGCAGTCACCGCAGGGGGCTGCCGCACGAACGGCCGGAGTCCGGCAGCAGCAATCCGCTGCCCCGGCCAGAAAACTCAGGTCTCCCGGGAGGAGCGCGAGCATGAACAAGTTCACGGAAGCCTACAGAAAGGCCAGGGACGTGCTCGAAAATCAGGTGTTCGAAAGCAAGTGGCAGGAGTTCCTGTTTGCCGACTGTCAGGCGCGGACGCTGTTCGGCGCCGACGGACTGGCCGTGGCCCGCGCCGACGACCCGGAGCGCGTGCGCAAGCGCCTGCGCGATCTCTGCAAGTCCGGAAACCGCAAGATCGGCGCGGTGATCGTCGAGGCCGCGCAGAATCCGGTTTCCTCCGGCACGCTCGCCGAGCGCGCAGCGACGCTGAAGATGCTCAGGCACCTCTATCACGTCGTGAAGAAGGGCGGCCAGAACGTCTGGGTGTATTCACCGCCGAAGGCCTACGAGAAATGGGTGTTCGACGAACTGACCGGTGATGCCAAGGCGCTGGAGGCCAAGCTCAATCACGAGAAGAAAATCTTCTCCAGCACCGAAATGCGCTGGATGGCCTCGGCACTCGGGGTGGCGCTGAAGATTTCCGAAGACACCAAGGCGAAGCTCAGCGGCGCCACCGGCAAGAAGGACGACACCGATGCCGTGATAAAGCGCTGGTTTCTCGACGAGGACAGCGGCGATGCGCAACTGACCGAGGCACGCACCAAACTGCTCGACGGCTTCAAGAAGATCGCGGTCGCCTGTGCCTCCGACAAGCTGGTGTTCGCCGATTACGCCGACTGGATCAAGACCCGCAGCAAGTATTTCGGTGCCGCCTTCCGCGGCGGCGAGGGCGGCGGTTTTCCGGTGATCTATCTCGAAGGCGCCTTCACGCGCCTGACCGGCAATACCGGCAAGATGTGGCTGTGTGCGGAAACCATCATCCATGAGTTCTCGCACCACGAAGTCAGCACCCGCGATCACCGCTACGACAGCAGCGGCCTGAAACCTGCCAAGGCAACGCTGCCTTATGCCAAGGCCATCGACAATGCCGACAGCTGGGGCTATTTCGCCCTCGATCTGGCCGGTTACCTGTCGAAGTCCGACCGTCTCAACGTGCTGAAGTGATGCGGTCCGCTTTTCGGGAGAACAGCCATGAACGATGACGAACTGGAGGCCGGCCTGCCCGCGCCGAAACGGGTCGGGCCGCCGGAGGTGGAACCGGTCACGATCGGGAACGTGCGCTACGAGGTCGTGCACTGGGGGCGCGAGCGCGGGCTCGGGCAGAACGGTGGTTACCTGGAAGCCTTCGATGCGGCGAGCGGTGCGTCGCTGTGGCTGCTGCAGGTCTACGTGATCGACTATGACCCCGATCTCGAAGAGGACGTGCAGGACGTGTTCATCGAGAGCCTGAAGACCGGGCCGCGCGGCACGCTGAAAATCGTCGACGAGCGCGGCCGGCGCTTCGTCGTCGATCCGGCCACGCGCACGGTGACGGCGAAGTGAAGCCGGTGCGCGCGCTGCTCGCGGCTGTACTGCTGGCAGCGGGCACGGTCGCCGGTGCGGGCGGGGAAATGCCGGCCGGCAAGCGCGTGGCGCCGCCGGCCGTTGCGCCGCTGACGCTGCACGGGGTGCGCTACGAGGCGCCGCCCGACACGCGCGATTTCGGCGACGATCAGGCCGGTGGCTACCTCGTCGCCCGCGACGCCCGCAGCGGCCGCGAACTCTGGCGCCAGCGCATCTATGCGACTGCCTACGACCCGAAGCTGGAATCCGACGTGCAGGACGTGTTCATCGCCTCGCTGCGCGCCGGGCGCGGCGGCCGGACCCTGGAAATCACCGATGAGCGCGGACGGCGCTACACGCTGGACCTGGGCAGCCGGGCCGTGCAGGAGCAGGGAGTCCAAAACCGGCGCTGAATCCCGGCCCGAGGCCGGCGCCGGGTTCCTGCGGCGCGCATCGGCCGGCCGGTCGTCGCGGCGGCGGCCGGCGGTATACGCTGAACCCCGCACCGTCCGCCGCCGTCCCGCTTCCGGAGTTCCGATGACCGATCTCGCCGCCCCGGCCGCCCCAGACCGTCTGTCCGAAGCCATCGAACTGCACCGGCGCGGGCAGGGCCTCGCCGCCGAACCGATCTATCTCGAACTGCTGGCCGCCGATCCCGGCCACCCGGATGCGCTGCACTACCTCGGCCTGCTGCGCCACCAGCAGGGGCGCGATGACGAGGCGCTCGACCTGATCGGCCGGGCGCTGCAGGCCGTGCCGCGCTACACCGACGCCTGGAACAACCTCGGCAACGTGCATCTGCGCGCCGGGCGTTTCGACGAGGCCGAAACCGCCTACCGTGCCGCGCTCGAATGCGACGCCGGACACGCCGGCGCCTGGAACAACCTCGGCCTGACGCTGCGCGCGCGCGGCCTGTACGCCGATTCGGCCGAGGCCTACGCGAAGCTCGCGTCGCTGGCGCCGGACTTCGCCGAGGCGCATTACCAGCTCGGCCTGATGCTGCGCCACACCTCGACGCTCGCGAGCGTGCTCGATGCCTTCCGCCGCTGCATCGAGATCGATCCGACCCACGCCCGCGCGCACTACCAGTACGGCTACATGCTGTACATCACCGGCCACACCGCCGAGGCCGCCGACGTGTTCCGCCAGTGGCTGACCTTCGATGCGGCCAATCCGGTGCCGCGCCACATGCTCGCCGCGTGCTCGGGCGAGGACGTGCCGGCGCGCGCCGCCGACGACTACGTGAAGCGCACCTTCGATGACTTCGCCGAGAGCTTCGACGAGGTGCTGCTCGAAAAGCTCGACTATCACGCGCCGGATCTGCTCGCGGCACGGCTCAGGGCCGATCTCGGCACCGCGCAGGCCACGCGCATCATCGTCGATGCCGGCTGCGGCACCGGGCTGTGCGGGCCGTGGCTGAAGCCCTACGCGCAGCGCCTGATCGGCATCGACCTGTCGCCCGGCATGCTGCGCAAGGCCGATGCCCGCGGCGACTACGACAAGCTGTACGAAGCCGAGCTGACGCGCTTTCTCGCCACCTACCCGGCGGCCTTCGACGTGATCGTCTCGGCCGACACGCTGTGCTACTTCGGCGCGCTGGAGGAATTCGCCGCTGCTGCGCGCCGGAGCCTGAAGGCCGGCGGCTGGCTCGGCTTCACGGTCGAGCGGCTGGACGACGACAATCCCGAGCCATACCGCATCCGCCCGCACGGCCGGTATGCGCATCGCGGCGACTACGTGCAGGCGACGCTGGCCGCAGCCGGATTCAGCGGGCTGTCGCTGGAGCCGGGCGTGCTGCGCATGGAGCTGTCACATCCGGTGCAGGGCTGGGTCGTGCGTGCGCGGGT